>NZ_JBFBCF010000001.1:0-67533 GCF_040683035.1 Streptosporangium sp. NPDC051022
GGTGCTGGAGTCCACCCGCGCCGTCGACACCGTGGTCCTGGACAAGACCGGCACCGTCACCGAGGGCCGGATGACCCTCACCGAGATCATCACCATCGCCTCCGCCACCTCCCTCTTCGCCACCGACACTCCCACCCCCGGTGGGCCGCACGGACCGGCCGGGGCAACGAACGCGGCGCGGACGCAGGAGACGACGCAAAAGACGCACGAGACCGGCAAGATCGGCGAGACCGGTGGGGGCGGGGTGGACGAGGTGGACGGGGTGGACGGGGTGACGGTGCTGCGGCTGGCCGGGGCGCTGGAGCACGCCTCCGAGCACCCCATCGCCCAAGCCGTGGCACGGGCCGCGGCCGAGCGGGCCGGCGAGCTGCCGCGGGTGCGGGACTTCGCCAGCCTGGAGGGGCTCGGGGTGCGGGGCAGCGTGGAGGGGCACAGCGTGCTGGTCGGCCGGCCCGCCCTGCTGACCGAGGCCGGCTGGCCGCTGCCGGCCGCCCTTCAAGAGGCGCTGGCCGCCGCGCAGGCGCGGGGCCGTACCGCGGTCGTGGCCGGCTGGGACGGCCGGGCCCGGGCGGTGCTGACGGTGGCCGACACCGTCAAGCCCACCAGCGCCGCCGCGATCACCGAGCTGCGCGCCCTGGGGCTGAGGCCGGTGCTGCTGACCGGTGACAACGAGACGGTGGCCCGGGCGGTGGCCGCCGAGGTCGGCATCGAGGAGGTCATCGCCGGGGTGCTGCCCGCCGACAAGGTCGAGGTGGTCAAGCGGCTGCAGGAGCAGGGCCGGACGGTGGCCATGGTCGGCGACGGCGTCAACGACGCCGCGGCGCTGGCTCAGGCCGATCTGGGGCTGGCGATGGGCACCGGCACCGACGCGGCGATCGAGGCGGCCGATCTGACCCTGGTCCGCGGTGACCTGCGGGTGGCGGCCGACGCGATCCGGTTGTCGCGCCGGACGCTGGCCACGATCAAGGGCAACCTGTTCTGGGCGTTCGCCTACAACGTGGCGGCGTTGCCGCTGGCCGCGCTCGGGCTGCTCAACCCGATGATCGCCGGGGCCGCGATGGCGTTCTCCTCGGTGTTCGTGGTCAGCAACAGCCTCAGACTCCGCCGCTTCACGTGAGAACGACCGGCGAGCCGGACGGGGACTCCCACGGCCTCCGCCGGACGCGTCATCCGCGGTGACGCCCTCAATCTATTGGTGATCGTTCGTTGAGCGGGCGTTGTTAGCGTGCGCCGATACGTCATGAATGCGGAGGTTCGCGAAATGCCCTCAGGACGGTACAGACCCGACCGGAAAACACACATGCAGATCCGCTCCGATCTGTTTCCGACCTCTCCGGGGGGAAGCGTCTGGGACGGCGCGGCCGACGTGGCCGGAGTGGTCACGGAGCGGGCCGGGCTCGCCCGCGAGGCGCTGATCGCGGCGATCGTCGAGGAGACCGCGGGCAAACTGAAGTACCTGGACGACCACTACCTGCACATCGCGGAGCGAGAGCGTCTCTACAAGGGCCCCGATCGGGACGAGTACTTCATGCCCATGACGGAGGCGGAGACCATCGCGGAGGAGGGCAGGAAAGCGGTGGACCGGGTGGTCGCCAAGTGGACGTCGCACGCCGCGCTCTCGCCGGAGGTCGCGGCGAAGCGAGCCGCCATGACCTACCGGGCCTCCGGCGCGGACCGGACCCTCTTCGACGCCTGCGACCTGAAGGATCGGTCCCTCCTGGACCCGCGCTTCGGCGCCACGCTCACGCTGCGGTTCCTGATCAGCGGGGACGAGCACATCGGCGGATGGGCCAGGGAACACGGTTTCGACATCACACCGGGCTCCCAGGAGGAGAGGTTCTTCCTCACCGAGCTCGCGCCCGCCGTACTGCGGGAGAGCGGAGAGGCGCTCGTGCGGTTCGGGCGATTCGCCTTCGTCGGCGCACCCGAGAACGTCACGGACCCGCGACTGCTGATCAACACCTTCGTGTGGGATCCGGACGCCGACGGCCGTCCCCTCTCGCGCCGGGACACGTCACCCGAGGTGGTGGCCGCCCGGCAGCGTTTCCGCTGGCAGTTCTGGAAGCGCATCGTGCACGAGTGCATCCACACGAGGGAGCATCCGCGGTTCGCCGCGGCGCGCCTGGGCACCGCCTTCGACATTCCCCTCGCCGAGGGGTTCTGCGAGTTCTTCACCAAGATGGTGATCGACGAGGTGCTCGCCACCCCGGAAACCTACCGGGCGGGTGTGGAGGAATCGGGCGCGGCGCCGGGCAGGGGCCCCGATCCGAACATCTACGGCCCCACGCCCTACGCCTACAAGCAGGAGTACGCGCCCATGGCCCAGCGGGTCGAGAACCTGGTCGGCCCCCTCAGCGTGGAGGAACTGGCGGCGGTCTTCTTCCAGGGGCACGTGGAGCTCATCGGCCTGAGCCCGCGGGGTGTCGAACTGGCACCTCTGCCGGACGGTATGCGCGGGTCCGTCACGGTGCCGGAGGGTGTCACCACCGTGGAGGAACTCGCCGAGCGGACCGGGGTGGCGCGTGGCACGCTGCTGGAGGCCAATCCCGGGGTGGAAGCCGACGATCTGCCGCCGCGGATGAACGTGCCGGGCTGGTGGGAGCACATGCTGCTGGTGCTCCCCGACGGCACCCGGGAGAGTCCGGCGCAGATCGCCGCCCAGCACGGGGTCACCGAGCAGGCGCTGCGCGCCGCCAACCCCGGCCTGCGCTGGAACGAACTGCCCGACGGCTTCCCCGTCCTGGTCAGGCAAGCTTGACCGGCCTCTCCTCCGCCCCGGGAGCGGGGGCCGGGAGACCGGCCCCCGGGGTCATCGGTCGTTCGCCGGGTCGCCGGGAACGCCATCCCGTCCTGTCCAGACTCCGTCGGTGAGGAAACGCTCCAGAACCGCCGAGTAGGGCCGGGGGGCCAGGCCCTTGCCCGCCGCCCATCCGTCGTCGTGGACGGTCCGCAGGTAGCGCGGACCGGCGTCGGCGACGAGCGTCACGACCTCGTGGCCCCGGGACACCAGTTCGAGGGCTCCCCACAGGTTGGCGCCGGTCGAACCGCCGACCGGCAGGCCGGTGACCGAGCGGACCAGCCGGGCGGCGGCCACGCTCGCGGCGTCGGGAACCGGCACCACCAGGTCGTAGAGCGAGGGGACGAACCCCGACTCCAGGCGCGGGCGCCCGATGCCCTCGATCCTGGACGGCATGCCGGTGCCGTAGTCGGCGACGCCGTAGGCCCAGCCGGGGAAGTAGGCGGAGTTCTCCGGATCGACCACCGCGAGCCGGGCGGTACGGCCGTGCAGGCGGATGTGCCTGCCGAGCGCGGCGGCGGTCGCGCCCGTTCCCGCGCCCACGACCACCCAGTCCGCCGGACGGCCGGCTCCCACCTGTGCGAACAGTTCCTCGGCCAGCCCCTCGGACCGCCAGTCGATCGCCCGCTCGGCCCAGGCGAACTGGTCCATGAAATGGCCGCCCAGCTTCTCGGCCAGCCGCCTGGCCTCGTCGTAGATCGCCAGCGGTGGGTTGACGAACCGGCACTCCCCGCCGAGTTCCTCGACCGGCGCCGCCCGCTCGGGCGAGGGGTCGCCCGGCATGACCGCGACGAACCGGAGCCCGAGCAGCCGGGCGAAGTAGGCCTGGGCGACGGCCGAGCCGCCCCCGGTGGCCTCGACGACCACCGTGTCCTCGCGGATGCGCCCGCAGGCGACGCCGTACCGGAACAGGGCCCTGGCGAGCCGGTGTTTCAGGGTGCCCGTCGGATGCGCCGACTCGTCCTTGAGCCGTAGCCCGGGAACGGGGAAGTCGATCAGAGGGGTCGGTGCCGCCTCGCCGTCCAGCCGTTCGATCGCCTCGGTCGCCCACATGGCGACGAATCTATCCCCGCGGCCGGGGAGGGGCACCGGGGCAGACGGCGGCCAGGCCGGTGACGGTCCGGCGGACGGGGACACCGGGGGCCGGGGACGCTCCGGTGCGGTTCACCCAGCAGAAGTCCACCCCGGCCGCCCGCGCGCAGCCGCCGTCGCTCGCCGGAGAGTCGCCGACCATCAGGGCGTCACGGGCCCGGGCGGCCAGCAGGCCCAGGGTGTGGTGGAGCAGTTTCCCGTCCGGCTTGCGCAGGCCGACCTCGGGCGCGATCACCACGTGCTCGAAGAACCCGCCGATCCGGGTACGGCGCAGCTTGGCACGCTGGACGTGGGCGATGCCGTCGGTCACCAGGGCCAGCCTGAAGCGCCGGGACAGCCGCCGCAGCGCCACCCTGGCCTCGGGGAACAGGGTCACGTTCCGGCCGAGCGCCTCCTCGAAGGCGGCCGCGACCGAGGGCAGGGCGCCCATCCGGGCCCAGCGTTCGAGGCGCAGCTCGGCGAGGGTGATGCGGTGCTCCCGGTAGGCCGCCCAGAGAGGCTCGTTGGCGGCGTGGAACGCCGCGAGGAACTCCGCGCGGCCCATCCGGAAGAACCGGTGGTGCACCTCATGAAGGGCACCGCGCTCCGTCCGGGCGTAGTCGACCACGGTCCCGTCCAAGTCGACGAGCAGGACCCGATACCGGTCTTCCCTCGCCGACCTCATCGCGCTCCGACAGCCGGAGGATCTCCTCGACCGCCGCCGCGTCGGTGACGTAGACGTGAGGCACGTCGACGAAGACCCGCATCGATCCACAGCCCACCCCGAGGTTCTCCGCGACCTCGCTCTGGATACTACGCAGCGGCACGTAGTTCAGGTAGGACGTGAACGCGTTCTGCGATCGGAACGCGGCGGTCGTCACCAGCCGCCCTTCGCGGAGGCGGAAGGCCAGGCTGGTCAGGCAGGGCACCGCGTCGGAGGGCTCGCCCGGGGCGGTGAGCGAGATCCAGCCGCTCTTGGAGTACGGCTTGGCGCGCAGCACCCCGGCCACCCAGCGGAGCTGGTCGACGCCGAGGAAGTGGCGCAGCCGTCCGCCGTAGCTGTACTTGAACGGCGGCACGATCGTGTTCTCGCTGAATTTCCTGCTGTACAGCGGGATCTTTCCCGCGTCGCCGTAGGCGCGCAGGATCGGGTCCTCCCAGCCGAGTCCCGCGATTTCGAACAGTACCGCGGGGGCCTCGACGATCGGTCCCCGATCGTCTTCGGCGGGCCCGCCGTTGGTCATCACGTGTCGCATTAACCAGATCCATGCCTCCCCACAAGACACGAATCTGAGAAAGTCGGGCATTCAGGTCTCCACGTTGGGGAAATGGAAGGGATTGCGGGGAAGTCTGCGCTGTCGTGAGACGTTGGCGCGGACGTAGTACACGAGATAGTGCACGAGGGCGAGCAGTCCGACGACAACGGTCAGGAGCACCGCGTTGGGGCTGACACCGGCCAGGCCGAGCACGCCCACGGCGATGTAGACGCCGTTGACGAGGGCGAGCATCATCACGTTGATCCCCGGCCAGGCGAGTGGCGCGTAGGTCTCCGGATAGCGGGGATCGACCGGCAGGTTGGGGGTCCAGCCGAGGGCCGAGAAGTGGTCCTTGAGCTGCACCACGTAGAGCAGGCGGAAGTTGTTGAGCGCCCGCGCGGTCCGCATGTGCGCGTTCACCGCCTCGATCAGCCGCAGGAACGGCAGGACGCTCAGCAGCCCGAAGGCGGCGATCACGGCGAACAGGTACCACGGGACCCTGGCCCACGCGGTCAGGGTGGTGGGGTCGATCACCTTCGTGCTCGCCAGCGCGATCGTGGCGGCGAAGGGCGCGGCGAGCAGGCTCATGGAGAGCCTGGTCATCTTGAGCCGCTCTTCCTTGGCCGCGAGATAGACGTTGTAGGTTCCCGCGAAGTCCACGGACACCAGTTGGACGAACTCCCGGGGTTCCACGGGCAGCCCGTCCAGCCTCTCGGGCAGGGCGTCCGCGGTCATTCGTGGGACCATTTTCCGCATCGGGACCCCACTTTCAGGAAATAGTGGATTACCCCGGGTAAGAAGATTTTGACCTACCCGTTGGATTTTCGCTGGAGATTTACCGAACGTGTATCTCTGAATTTTTCGGGCCCCGCCGGGAGGCGGGTGGGAGACCGGGAGGGGACGGACGACGCCGGATGTGACGAATGGCGCCGAAAAGGGGCGAACGGTGCCGGGAGGTGACGATGAGCCGTACCGGGCGACGGCGAGAAAAGCGGTCTGCGTAGGCTCGGGATGTGGATGAGAGCCAGGAGTACACCAGGTACCGCCAGGATTCGGCGATCCTCGCCGAGATCGGCCGCTTCCTCGGCCCCCAGGTCACGCGACTGAGCCTCCGCCTTTCTCGCGACCTGGCCGGGGCCGCGATCGCCGCGTGGGAGCGCGACGAGGAGGGGGAGGCGGGGCAGGAGACGCCGGAGCAGGCACGGTTCCGCGACCGCGCGGCGTCGCTGGCGCTGATCGGTCTGGCCGTCTCGGACCGCGGCGTCGCCTCGGGAGACGAGATCGTCGTGGAACTGGACGTGACCGAGGTGGCGGCGGCCCTCATGGCCGCCTATGACGAGGACGTCATCCCCCTGGAGTCCTAGGGTCCGCTTCCTGGAGTCCTAGGGTCCGTTTCGGCGGATTCAAGGGGCCTTTCCGCCCACCGCGGTCGCCCGGGCCGCCGACCATGCGTTTTCGTGGTGTTCGTGGCTGTTCGGGCCCGGCTTCTCCCTCCCCGGCGCCCTTCCTCTCCCCGGCACCGTACGGTTTGCGGGCAACCGGTCCGCCCACGGGGGCACAGTAGGCTACGGCCGGGGGTGTCGCAGCGAGGGCGAGGTGGGTTCGCGGTGCGGAAGTCAGGCGTCATGCCGACGCTCGATCTGGTCGACGTCGGCGAGCACGTGTGCTGGATCGTCGACCCGCTTCAGGGATACGCGGCCGCGACCTCGGCCTTCCTGGCCGACGGTGAGCTCTTCGGCGACAAGGTGGTCATTGTCGGATCGCTGCTCGACCCCCTCTGCCCGCCCGCGGGCGCCCTGCGGGACGCGACCGTCGTCGACCCGCGCCTGGTCCGCGGTGACGGCCCGACGCCCGATCTGGGCTCGATGCTGGGGCTCGTACGGCGGGAGGCGGACCGGGCGGGACGCCAGGGCTACCGGGCCCTTCGCGTGCTGGCCGTGATGGACCAGCTCGTCTCGCCGGAGGCCGACGCGAGCGCGCTGCTCGACCACGAGCTGCGGCTGGACGAGCTCGTCGCCGACAGCGCGGCCATCATGGTCTGCGCCTACGGCCGTGACTGTCTCGGCGCCGCCACGCTGGACCACGTGGCGTGTGTGCACCCCCGCGAACTGGGTACCGGACGTTCTGGACCGTCGTTTCGGATGTTCCACTCGGGCCCCGGCAGCTGGACCGTGTGCGGGGTGGTCGACTCCGACGGAGCCGCGGCGTTCGGCGCGGCCCTGGCCGCCGCGACGGTGCTCTCCCCGGTCCTACGGCTCCGCCTCGACGAGCTGGAGCTGATGGACGCCGCCGGAATGCGTGCGCTGGCGGAGGCCGCCACGGGAACATCCGTTCGCCGGATCATGATCGAGGGCGCGAACCCGACAGTGAGAGCGTGCTGGGAGATGCTCGGCTACAGCAGCTACGAGATACCCGTGGAGCTGACGCCATGACCACCGAGGCCACCGGCGTGGCGGAAGCAGCGGGCCTCCGCCACGAGATCTACTCCTACTCCGGCGAGGCGCAGTTCCTCACCGGGGTCCTGTCCTTCATCGACGACGCCCTGGCCGCGGGCGAGGTCGTTCTGGTGTCCGTGCCGAAGGACCGGGAGCGGATGCTCCGTGAGGAGCTGACCGGTTCCGACCCGGGTGTGGTGTTCATGGACGCCTCGGCGCTGGGCCGCAACCCCGCCCGGCTCATCCCCGCCTGGCAGCGCTGGATCAGCGAGCGGGCGGGCGAGGGCAGGCCGGTGCGCGGCATCGGCGAGACCGACTGGAACGGGCGGGGCGCCGCGGAGATCGAGGAACTGCGCTACCACGAGTGGCTGCTGAACCTCGCCTTCACCGGCTCGCCCGCCTGGTGGCTGCTCTGCCCCTACGACACCGACACGATCACCCCCGAGGCCATGCGGGCCATCAACCGCTGCCACCCGTTCTCCCTGCGGGAGGGGAGCCACCTGCCCTGCCCGGACTTCGTCCAGGAACCCTTCACCTGGGACGAGCTGGAGGCGTCCTGCGATCCCTTCGAGGAGTTCGCCTACACCAGGGGGGATCTCGCGGCGGTCAGGGACAAGGTGGTCGCGTGCGCCGCGCCGTACGGGCTGAAGGGTGACCGGCTGCGGGAGACCCTCGTCGCGGTCACGGAGGTGGCGGGCAACAGCATCGCGCACGGCGGCGGGCACGGGACCCTCCGCACCTGGGTACAGCAGGGCACGCTCGTCTGCGAGTTCCGCGACGAAGGGGTGATATCCGACCCCATGATCGGCCGTAGGGCTCCCACTCCCCACTCACTGCACGGCCGGGGCATGTGGCTGGTCCATCAGCTGTGCGACCTGGTGCAGATCCGCTCCACCCCCGAGACCGGGACGATCATCCGCCTGCACATCAAGCTCTCCACGCCCTGACCGTCCCCCTGTTCCGTCCCGCCTCGCTCAGCGGCCCGTCTTCGCGCGCAGGGCGGCCACCCGCGCCTCCCCCAGCGCGGCCATGGCCTCGATGACCAGCTCCATCTCGGCCTCCATGGTGCGGCCGGGGTCGGCGTGCACGGCGACGAACGCGCCGTCGAAGGACGAGACACCGAAGCCGGCCAGTGCGTCGGCGACGGCGCCGGCGATCTCCTCGCCCTCGGGGGCGAACGCCGACCTGATCATGTTTCGCATGTGGACGACCCCCTCGGTCCGTACTTCGGTGACGATCCTGGCGGCCTCGGGGGCCTCCTCGCTCATCTTCAGCAGGATGAAAAGCCGCAGGAAATCCTGGCGGGAGGTGAAGACCTCGCCGGTGCGGCGCAGATACCAGCCGAGCCGTTCGCGGGAGGTGCCGCCGGGGGGCAGCAGGGCGTGGCCGCGGTCGAGGTCGTCGAAGAAGTCCCGGGCGCCGCGCTCCATGACGGCGGCGAGCAGGCCCGCCTTGGAGCTGAAGTGATGGTAGATCGCGCTCTTGGGCAGTCCGGTCTCCTTGCCGAGGTCGGCGAGGCTGGTGGCGGCGTAGCCGCGGGCGGACATCATCCGGGAGGCGGCGTCCAGGATCTCCTCCCGTGAGCGGCGGCCCCGCTTGTTGAGGGTGTGCTGGGAGGTCTCCACAAGGTCGAGTCTACGGGGGGCTTGACAAGGGTGTATTCGGTGACATTAGCTGCATCACACACTTTCGAACCGGCCGTTCGGTACAAAACTCTATCTCGTTCCTTGGGCCCACCCCATCCCCTCGAGAGCAGCGCACCTCATGACCGAGCACTTCGACGCCGATGCCGCGATCATCGGCTACCGGCCCGGCGGCGTCGGCACCGCCAACGACCTGGACTTTCGCGGCGTGTCCGCAATCGCCAACTGATCAAGGAACACACATGACCACCCTGTCCTCGGCCGTCGAGACCGAAGTCCTCATCGTGGGCGCAGGCCCGGCCGGCGCCGCCGCGGCCGCCCTGCTCTCCACGTACGGCGTCGCCAACATCGTGATCAACAAGTACCCGGGCGTCTCCACCACCCCCCGGGCGCACATCACCAACCAGCGAGCCATGGAGGTGCTGCGCGACCTCGGGCTGGAGGCCCAGGCGACCGCGGCCGCGACCCCCCAGCACCTCATGGGCGAGCACGTCTACGCCACCAGCCTCGCCGGGCGCGAACTCGGACGGCTGCGCACCTGGTACACCCACCCCCACTTCCAGGCCGAGCACGACCTGGCAAGCCCCTGCTCGATCTGCGACCTGCCCCAGGACCAGCTCGAGCCGATCCTGGTCAACGCGGCGGCGTCCCGTGGCTCTTCCGTCCGCTTCAACACCGAACTGCTCGACTTCACCCAGGACGACGAGGGTGTGACGGCGCGGGTCAAAGACCGGCTGACCGGCGCGGAGTACCGGATCCGCAGCAAGTACATGATCGGCGCCGACGGCGGCAACTCCCAGGTGATGAAACAGCTCGGCCTGCCGCTGGTCGGCGAGATGGGCCTCGGCGGTTCGATCAACATCGTCTTCCAGGCCGACCTCACCCATCTCGCCGAGCACCGCCCCGGCGACATGTACTGGTTCATCCAGCCCGGTGCCGGCCATGACGGCCTCGGCATCGGCGTGCTGCGGATGGTGCGCCCCTGGGACCGCTGGATCGGCGTCTGGGGATACGACGAGTCGGCCGGCACTCCGGAGCTGAGCGAAGAGGACGCGGTGTCCATCGCACACCAGCTCATCGGCGACGACAGCATCCCGGTGAAGGTCGAATCGGTCTCGATCTGGGCCATCAACCACGTCTACGCCACCGACAACATGAAGGGCCGGGTGTTCTGCGCGGGCGACGCCGTCCACCGGCACCCCCCGATGAACGGGCTCGGCTCGAACACCTCGATCCAGGACAGCTACAACCTGTGCTGGAAGCTCGCGCTCGTCCTGCGCGGTGAGGCCTCCCCGGCGCTGCTGGAGACCTACCGGGACGAACGCCTCCCGGTGGCCGAGCAGATCGTCGAGCGCGCGTGGAAGAGCAACGGGTACATCCCCTCGCTCTTCCAGGCGCTCCAGCTGCCCGCCGCCCCCGACGAGCACTCCATGGCCAAGGCCGTCGGCGAGCTGGAGGCTCGGACGCCGGAGGGGACGGAGCGTCGCCGGGCGTTCGAGAAGGCGATGCAGTCCACCCTCATCGGCTTCAACGCGCACGGCGTCGAGCTGAACCAGCACTACCGGTCGGGCGCGGTGCTGGCCGAAGGGGCCACCGAGCCGACCGCGCCACGCGACGAGGAGATCTACTACTTCGCGTCGGCCCACCCGGGCCGGCACCTCCCCCATGTCTGGCTCACCAGGAACCAGCGCCGGGTGCCGCTCTTCGACCTCTGCGGCAAGGGAGCGTTCACCCTGCTCACCGGTCCTCGCGGGGAGGTGTGGCGCGAGGCGGCCGCCAAGGTCGCCGAAGAGCTCGGTGTCTCCATCCAGGTGCACACCATCGGCGTGGGCTGCGACTACGAGGACGGCTACGGCGACTACGGCGCGATCTGCGAGGTGGCCGAGGACGGTGCCCTCCTCGTGCGCCCCGACCACATGGTCGCCTGGCGCGCCCAGAACTCCGGAGACGACCCGGCCGCCCGGCTGGTCGAAGTCACCGGAAAGCTCCTGGGACGCGCGGGGCGGGAGAGCTGAAAATCCGGCTCCGGCCGTGTTCTACGCCGTTCCTCGCCCCCCGGCGGTCTCCGCCGGGGGGCGAGGAACGGTTCGGGCCTCAGAGACGGACGGGGGTTCGGCGCCCGGGAGCACCAGAAGCCCGGCCACCCCTCTCTCCTGCCGCAGATGACAAGGTCTCCTCGCACACCGCCCACCGGGTGTTCCCGCAGCCGTCCGGCTCGTTCTCTCCGGGGCGTGTCCGGCTCGCCGCCGCTTTTCGGCCTACGTGGCCTGTTCCTCCCGCAGGGCCTCCTCGACGGTGGCGGACAGCTCGAAGAACTGCAGCAGCCCCGTGGTGGCCAGCATGTGGCGAAGGGTGCGATTCGCGCCCGCCAGGACGAGGTGGGTGCCGGTCTCCCTGCTCCGGTGGAGCATCCACAGCAGCTCGGCCAGGCCGGTGGAGTCGCAGAAGGTGAGTCCGGTGAGATCAAGGACGAGCGCGGGCGCGCCGCCCGCGCCGGTGCCCCAGAGCTCGGTGAGCTCCCGCCGGAACATCGGCGCGTAGTCATAGTCGAGCTCACCCACCGCCCGGACCACGATGGCGTTCCCCCGCGAACCGGCCGAGATGGACAGTGCGCTCGTGCTCTCCGATGACATGGGAAAACTCCTTAGGCCCGCGGGTCACAGGGCGGGCGTTCCCTCCGTCCTATCAGGTATTCGTACTCGCCGCCGGTGGGGATGGGGTTACCACGATGATTGACATGATTTCGATGCGTTCATCCTGATCGTTGTGCGGTAAGCCGTCGGGCGAAAGAGAAGCGAGGGGCAGAAGGGGCGCAAGGGAGATCACAACGGCGGATCCCCAAGTCGTCACCGGGAACCGCGTGGGGGCGCGGGTACGGCGGGGCCGTCTCGTACTCGTTCCCGGGGGCGTTTCGTGCTCGTTCCGTGCCCATCTCGCGCTCGTTCCGTGCGCGAGTCCGGGTTCCGGTACCGGGCAGAATGAGTGGGTGTCTCAACGACGAGCCCACGCTCAGCTCCGCTCCACCACCGCCGCCTCATGCCCGTGCGGGAACGCCGCGCCCTACCGTGACTGCTGTGGTCGACTGCATCGGGGTGAGGCCGCCGCCACGACCGCGGAGACGCTGATGCGTTCGCGGTTCAGCGCCTTCAGCGTCGGAGACTCCGGCTATCTGCTGCGCACCTGGCATCCGACCACCCGCCCGCAGAGCGTCGACCTCGGTGGCGGGTTGCGCTGGGTGCGCCTGGAGGTCCTGGAGACCACCGGCGGCAGTGCCGTGCACACCGAGGGGACGGTACGGTTCCGTGCCCACTACCTGGATCGGGGCACGGCGGGGGAGATGGAGGAGAACAGCCGGTTCGTCAGGCACGGCGGTACCTGGGCGTATCTCGGGGCGCTCTGAGCTTCTCCGGAACGACTGTCCGGAGAGATCGCCGCACCGGCGTCGTCGTCCGGCCACGAGACGTTTCGCGGACTTCCGCCCACTGAGGGAGTTTCGCGGACTTCCGCCCACTGAGGGAAGAGCCGGTCGCCCGGCGGTCGTCTCAGCCGTCGCCGCTGAGCCGGCGCAGCAACGCCTGCTTGGCCGAGCCGAACTCCTCGTCGGTGAGCACGCCGGAGCGGTACAGCTCGCCGAGCTCTCCCAGACGGCGCAGCGTGGCGTCCTGTCCTTCCAAGTCGGCCAGGCGGCGCAGCAGGGTCTCCCGTTCGTCCGACGCGGCGGGGGCCTGGGGCAGTGCCGCCGGCCGGCGGGGGTGACGGGGCAGCCGGGCCAGTACGGCCGCGGCGACCAGGACGGTCGAGCCGCCGTAACGCTGCACGCCCCAGGACACGCAGTGCGGGTCCTCCTCCGGTGACTTGGCGGAGGCCGCGCCGTTCAGGTGGAAGCGGAGCCGGCCGTAGTTCATGCCCGACTGCGGGGCCCATTCCACGCCGGTCAGGTCCTGCGACGCGAAGGTCTGTGAGCCCATCGCCCGCTTGACCTCCTTGGCGAACATGGTCCAGTCCAGCCGGACGGTGTGGCCGTCGAAGCTCACCGTGCCGTCGCCCGCGGTCGCGGAGATCGGTACGGCCGGGCCCGGAAGCAGGAACGACTCGGCGGGCGTGTCAGGCGTCTGCTCCATCGTGAGGTAGGTGCGCACCTCGTCGGCGAGATACGAGGCGGCTCCGGCGCGGTCCTTGGGGACGGCCAGCCGGTAGGGGTCGGCGGGTTCGGTGAGCCGCCCCGCGGCCACGTCGGCCAGCGGGTCGGTGCCCGATCGCAGTCGGAGCTGCAGGCTGCCGCCCTTGCGTGAGGGCTCGAAGGAGACACTGCTGATCGCGGCGAGCGGGATCGTCAGCTCGCCGAGCTGCTTGCGCAATTCATGAACGCCTCTGTCTCCGCCCGGGACGATCCTGAGGGTCTCGCCGTCGAATGTCCACGATCCGTCCGGGACGAAGATCTCCGCCATGTCCGTCAGCCTAATGCCCTGATCGCCGCCGCTCATGGGGAAAGTCCCGTCAGGAGAGGCCGGGTGACACCTCGCGTCCGGCGACCTCGGCACCGCCCGGCGTGATCACGTCCACCGATCAGGGGCGTCACCGTGCGTCACGGCCGCTCTCCGTTCGCGAACGGTGCGCCGTGGATCCGGGCCTTCCGGGACTCCGGTCGCGGGAACGTCTTTCGGACGCCTCCGGTGGGCGGGACCCGGCGTGTTCCGACCGGCGGGCCGTCCTCTTTCCCGCATTTCCCCCGGCGTGTTCACTCTGCGTTTCCGTGGTCCTCCGAACGGTGTCCGGCGCGACGTCCGTGCCGCTGGACGACGTCCGGTCCGTGTCGTTTCGCATTCGTTCCCCGAGGGCTTCTGGTTTCGCGCTAGCGGCGCGGTGGGGGGTTCTCCGTGTGGCGTGTTCCCTCGTGTCCCGTTTCTCGGGATGTCTCACCCGGTCTCGCCCGGCGCCGGAGGCCGCCGTCTCGCGGGAGTGCCCCATTTTATCAAGGGGAACGCATTTTCAGTGCACACTTTAAATAATGCTGAAATGAATGGGAGTTCGCCGTCCGGGTCGCCGCCTCTGCAGCGTGGTGGCGCGTTATGACCAGGTGGACACGGAGTGCAGCGGATGGCGGGGCGTCGGAGGGCCGTCATTTCTATGACGTTCTCCGAGGGCTGTCAAGCGTATGTGGATTCACCTTTAGTTGAAGTTTGGGGCCCTTCGCGAAACGACGTAATGACTCCGTGCGTTCACCTAATGGCCGACCGTGTAAATCGTTTTTAGTAGTTGATTTTTATATGGGTGATCGGCCTATGCTGACTCGTCGGGTCTGTTGTTTTCATGACACGCCGACTGTGCGGGTAATGGGTCTTCCAATGTCAGCGACACCTTGGTTCGACATGCTCGGGGGAGCATTCCGTTGCTGGTCGGCACATCCAGGGTCACTGATTGTGTGACTCCGAACTCGCGCGTCGCGGAAGACGTCAGAGGAGAGTTTGTTGTCAGCTCACTCCACTGCTCGGGATGGTGGAAGTTTTCGATCGTCGCGACGTCGGCTCGCCGCCGCCGCACTCGCTGTGACCATCGGTACGCTGTCGGGTCTGGTCTCGATGGGACCGGCCTCGGCCGAGCCGGCTCCCGCCTATGACCACAGCAAGGAGAAGGGGGTCGCGCCGGGGACGCACGGGCCGTTGCCCAAGGGGTTCTCCACGACCCAGCTGTCGGTGAAGTTCAAGTCCGATCGGGAGGTACGGCTGCGCGGCCAGAAGCTGGTCGCGGAGGGCACGTCCGACGCCTCCGACATCCAGCAGGTGCTGGCCAGGTACAAGGGCGCGACGATCAGGCCGCTGTCGTCGACGCCGGAGACGAAGGTCACCGAGCGGCGGCTCCAGCTGGAGAAGCGGGTCGGCCGCGAGCTGCCCGACCTGAACTCGTGGTTCGTCGTCACGGTGCCCAAGGGCATCGAGTCGCTGCTGAGCGACCTGAACGCCCTGCCGTCGGTGGAGATCGCCCAGGCCAGGCCGATCCTCACATCCCCCACCGAGCCGCTGCGCACGCACCAGAGGTACCGCAACGCGACCGGTTCCGTGCAGGGCGGCGGAGTCGACGCCGACTACGCCAACGCGCAGACCGGCGGCAAGGGCGACGGCATCACCGTCACCGACATCGAGGTCCAGTCCTCGGTCGTCCCGGAGTACGGGGCGCAGAAGGTCGCCGCGGGTGACGACCACTCGCTGATGGTGACGTGGAGCACGTCAGGCGGGGAGGTGTGGGCGTGGGGCGACAACGCCCAGGGCCAGCTCGGCATCGGCAACACCGCGTCCAAGAAGGTCCCGGTGAAGATCCCCGGCCTGACCAACGTCAACGCCGTCGCGGCCGGCACCGGCTTCTCGGTGGCGCTGAAGTCCGACGGCACCGTGTGGGCCTGGGGTGACAACAGCCAGGGTCAGCTCGGCAACGGGACCACCACCGACAGCCTGGTTCCGGTGCAGGTCGCCGGGATCTCCACCGCGACGGCCGTGAGCGCGGGCGCCGGTCACGTGCTGGCCGTGATGTCGGACGGTACCGTCCGGGCCTGGGGTGACAACAGCAAGCGCCAGCTCGGCTACGGCACCATGGACTCCGCGCTCGCGCTCACCGTTCCCGGCCTCACGGGCGTGTCCACCGCGTTCGGTTCCGTCGCGGCGGGAGCGGCACACTCGGTCGCCGTGCTCGCCACCGGCACGGCTAAGGCGTGGGGGGACAACAGCCAGGGGCAGCTCGGCGACGGTACCCTCACCAACCGGACCTCTCCGGTCGCGGTGTCCGGCCTGACCAACGTCACCCAGGTCAGCAGCCGTGGCGAGCACGTGCTGGCCCTGATCTCCGGCGGCACGGTCAAGGCATGGGGGGACAACAGCCAGGGTCAGCTCGGCGACGGCACCACCACCGACCGCAAGACCCCGGTCGCGGTCTCCGGCCTGACCAACGTCAGCCAGGTGGCCGCCGGTTCCCTGCACAGCGCCGCCACCACCTCGTCGCTCACCTCGACGACCTACACCTGGGGCGACAACGCTCAGGGGCAGCTCGGCAACGGCACCACCACCGACTCCACCAGCCCCGTCGCGCTCTCCCTGACCGCCGAGTCGATCGCGGCGGGCACGGTGCACAACGTCGCCAAGCTCAGCCAGTGGTTCCACGTGTGGGGCTCCAACGGCAGCGGCCGGCTCGGTGACGGCACCACCACCTCCCGGACCAGTCCGACCCAGCTGAGCGGACTGATCAACGCGTGGAACATGTGCCACGAGGACCTGGCCGGACGTGTCGCGACCGGTGCGGTGGTCCAGTCGCCGTCCCTGTTCGGCGAGCCGTGCTCCAACGACCCCAGGGTCGGCCACGGCACCGCCGTCGCCGGGGTCATCGGTGCCCAGGACGACAACGGGGTCGGTATAGCGGGCATCGCACCGCACGCCACCCTGCACCTGACCGGCGCGGACGTCCCCGACGTCGTCGCCTACGCCACCGCGCACTCCAGCCCGGGTGACGTGATCCTGTACGAGACCGCGATGGTGGTCGACACCTCCGGTCGCATGTATCCGTGGGAGCTGGACAGCGGCATCTACGACCAGACGGTACTGGCGACCGCCGCCGGAGTGACCGTGGTCGAGGCGGCCGGCAACGGCGGCAACGACCTCGACGACCCGACCGACACCAACGCCACCACCCTCATGGGCCGCCCCGACTCCGGCGCCGTCATCGTCGGTGCCGGAGCACCGCCCAGCCCCGGCGGGACGAACTGCATGGGCTCCACCCCGCCTGCCGAGCTGACCGCGCTGTCGTTCTCGACGTACGGCTCCCGCGTGGACATCCAGGGCTACGGCGCCTGCGTGGCGACCCTGGGCATCCCCGGCTACCAGGACCTGACCCCGACGGAGACCAACCCCAACAAGCTGTACACGCCATACTTCAACGGCACCTCCAGCGCCAGCGCCGTCGTCGCCGGAGTGGTGGCCGACCTCCAGGGCGTCGCCAAGGCCGCGAGCGGCGTGCTCACCACGAGCCAGGTCCGCTCGACCCTCAAACTGACCGGTACGGCCCAGGCCACCGGCGACCCCCACCACATCGGCCCCCGCCCCGACCTGCACGCGGCGATCGACGACATCCTGACCCCCTAGACGACTGACTCCCAGAGGTGGCCACAGAAGGAAATCGTGGCCACGTGAACAGAGGTGAGGGTGTCCGGCCCCGGTCCACAACGACCGCCCCGGACACCCTCACACTCGTGTTTCAAAGCCAATCCAACGAAGCCCCCACCCGATCCAGGATCGCGATGGCCAACCGGTCGAGTGGCTCCCCCTGACCCGCTCGACCGGATCGGGGGCGTCGCCCTCGGCGGTGGATCGCTCCGCTCGGGCCGTACGGTCGTGTCACCTGATCAGGGAGTCCGCCGCGAGGAGTCCCGCGCCGAGCTGTACGGCGACCAGCGTGCGGATCGGGATGGGCGTGGCGTTGGTCTCGGCTTCCGCCTCGTCGAACCACGCGTCGAAGCGGGTGCCCAGCGCGGCCCGTTCCGCCCGGATGGCCGGGGTGTGGTTGCCCGCGGCGAGTTCGGCGTCCAGCATGCGCAGGTAGGTCCCGCCGTACCTGAGCCGCATGGTGTGCGTGCGCTGCCGGAGGTCGACGACCTCGGCGACCGTGGCAGGCCTGTCGATCTCCGGCAGGGCCTCCCACGCGGTGAGGAGGCCGTCGTAGGCGGTGAGGAAGTTCAGCAGGGAGCGGCGGTACGGCGAGGGCACGGTCAGGTCGCGCTCGACCGCGGCCACGGACCGTTTCAGCTCGGTGAGCAGGCCGCGCTCTTCGGCGAGGCCGGTCGCGAGGACCTCGCTGTACCTGCGGCCGGTGGGGGTGTCGTCGCCGAAGCGGGGGTCGGCCCAGTAGGGCAGCTCGGTGACCAGGTGCAGCGCGCCGAAGCAGGCCGCGTAGTCGACGCTTCCGCCGCCGATGTTGTAGACGGCGGCCACTTCGGCGCCGAGGGGCGTCGGGTAGACGGCGGGGCCGATCGGGACCGCGCCCGGCACCTCCGCGGCCCCCATGTGCAGGGGCAACCCCTGGCCGGTCGCGAGGCCCGCCAGGCGGGTCGCGAGTTCGGGTTCGTTCCTGTTGAGGTAGTAGAAGGCACCCTGCAGTTCGCCGTTGTGCAGGGAGTAGACGAAGGCGGGCCTGACCTCGTCCATCAGCCGCATCAGGGCCTCGGTCTCCGGCAGCGTGCGGTCGAAGAAGTGCTCGCCCTCCGTCAGCGGGAACGTCCACTCCACCTGGTCGGCCTCCGCCGGGCGGTAGAAGTGCTCGGCGTAGGCGCGCCGGTCGCCCGGCCTGACGTACCAGCCCTCGTTGAGCCTGGCGCCGTCGGGATCGACGCAGGGGATCAGGTGCCAGCGGAACCCGAACTCCTCCCGCAGCCAGGTGTCCTCGACGAGCTGCCGCAGCAGGGCGGAGACGGTGAGGGACCCGATCGGCTCGTTGGGGTGGGGGCCGCCGATGATCACCGCGTCGCGGGGGCCGGAGCCGATCGTGGCCACGCGGAGCGGCTCGCCCAGGCGTGAGGTGCCGATGCGGCGCAGCCGTACCAGGTCCGGATGGGCGGCGGCGAGTTCGTCGAGCTCGGCGTGCATCTCGTCCACGGTCGGGAACGCGGTGTAGTCGGGAACCCGGCTGATGTGCCTGTCGACGTCCATCTGGCCTCCGCACGTTTCTAGTAGTTGAATTACTCTAATAATCCAATTATCGTTTCGGCAACCAGACGGAGGAACGAGCCCATGAGGATGACGAGGGCGCAGAGCAAGGAGGCCAACAAGCGTGCCCTTATCGACGCCGCGCGCGACGTGGTCGGGCGGGAGGGCTCACGGGCGAAGCTGGAGGAGATCGCCGAGCGGGCCGGTCTGACGACGGGCGCGATCTACTCGCTGTTCGGCGGCAAGAACGGGCTGCTGGCCGCCATGGTGACCGACTACGCGGGCCAGTTCGGCCCGAGCCTGGTCGACGGCCTTCCTCCCGACCTGTCGCTGGAGGCGATCGTGGCCGAGGTGGCCCGCCGCTTCTGGCGCATAGCGAACGATCCCGAGGCCGTCGGGCAGCTCCTCTTCGAGGGGCGTCTGCTGGACCTCGTGCTGCACGACGCGGAGCTGCGGGCCAGGCTCGGCGAGGCGATCCCCTCCATGGAGACGGCGTTCGCCGCGCTGTTCACCGGCCGCGCGAGCGGCGGGTCCGTGCTCACGCACAGGCAGGCCCTGCGCCTGGCCCGCGCGCTGAAGGCGACGATGTCCGGCCTCGGCCAGACCGTCATCCTCGGCCTCCAGGGCAGCTCCGAAGAGTACTTCGTCGACGTCGCGCACGCTCTGATCACACCGAGAGTGCTCGGCCCGGCATAGCCAGGCCACGGGTTCAGGGGGAACCGCGAGGCCGGGAAGACCCCCACCCGAGAGGATGACCTTGTCCAGATCCACCTTCGGCATCATCGGCGCGCCGGTGATGTTCATCGGATTCTTCCAGCTTCTCGAAATGATGATCTCGCCCGCGCTTCCGCTCATCCAGCGGGAACTGGCGGCCTCACCGGGCCAGCTGGCGTGGATCTTCACCGCATGGCTCATCAGCTCGGCGGTCAGCACGCCCGTCGTCGGGAGGCTGGCCGACCTCTACGACAAGCGGACCGTACTGCTCTGCGTGATGGCGGTCACCACCTTCGGCACGCTCGTCTCGGGCCTGGCGCCGAACCTGCTCGTGCTGATCGTCGGCCACGCGCTCCAGGGCGTCTGGCTCGGCATGCTGCCGCTGACCGTCGGCCTGTTCCGCGCCACCCTGGCGCCCGAGCGGATCGCGACCGGCAACGGCCTGGTGATCGGTGTCGCCGCGCTGGCCGGCGGCCTCGGCCTGCTTCTCGCCGGACCGCTCACCACACTGCTGGGCTTCCGCTGGATGTTCCTGCTGACCCTGATCGGCGCGGCCGCCGCCGGGATCTGGGCGTGGTTCACGGTGCCCTCGACACCCAGGGCCGCGGACGGCCGGATCGACTGGACCGGCGGACTGCTGCTCGGCGGCGGGCTCACGCTGCTGATGCTGGGGCTGACCACCTCCTCCGGCAGCGGATGGACCGCTCCAAGCACCCTCGCCCTGCTCGGATCCTCGGCGCTCCTGCTGGTGGTGTGGCTGATCGTCGAGCTGCGGGTGAGCGACCCGCTGGTCGACCTGCGGCTGCTGGCCGGCCGCCCGGCGGCGGGGGCCACCACGATGGGCTTCGTGTTCGGCTTCGCCTCGTTCGGGCTCGTCGTGGCGCTGCCGCTGATGCTGACCGCTCCCGCCGAGACCGGGTACGGCATGGGCGCCACCGTCACGCAGATCAGCCTGTACATGTTCCCCCTCGGCGTCGCGGGCACGCTCGTCGCACCGCTGGTCGGCCCGCTGACCCGTCTGCTCGGCCGACGGGCCACCCTCGCACTCGGCAGCGCCCTCATCTCGGGCGGCACCGCCATGCTCGCCTTCCTGCACGACTCGCCGTGGCAGATCGTGGCCGGGGTGACGGTCGTGGGCCTCGGCTCGACGATCGGGCTGACGGCGGTGCTCAACGTGGTGGCCACCGACATGCCCGCCGAGCGCGCGGCCGGGGTGAGCGGCGTGATCTTCATCGCCAAGAGCATCGGCGGCAGCTTCGGCGCCCAGGTCGGCGGGATGCTGCTGGCGGCGGGCACGGCCGGCGGAATGCCGTCGGAGCAGAACTTCGTCAACACCTACCTGCTGTCAGCCACCATCGGCCTCCTAGCCATCGCCGCCGCCCTCACCATCCGCCCCAAGGCCCCCTCACCCACCCTCACCGCCGTGACCTCCTGACGGCGGCGTCGCGGGGAGCAGGACGGTGGTGGTTACCGTCACTGTGGGTGTAGGGGGACCATCCCCGCCTGCGCGGGGAGCAGCCGGGCAGCCACAGCAGCTCTTGGACGGTGGGGGGACCATCCCCGCGTGCGCGGGGAGCAGTACATGTCCATCCAGGAGTTCGCGCTGGACTGGGGACCATCCCCGCGTGCGCGGGGAGCAGCCGGAAAGCCCCTCGTCGATGAGGTCGATGCAGGGACCATCCCCGTATGCGCGGGGAGCAGAAGAGGCTCTCTGACGGAAACACGAAGGCGACGGGACCATCCCCGCGTGCGCGGGGAGCAGACTTGATGAGCTGCGGGTTTATCGGCGGCTGGGGTGAAAATTGAGCACTTTCGATGACTTGGACATTTCGGGCACCCTGTCTGGGGGCAGGTGTGGTTGGCGACAGATTAGCGTTTAGCGAGTAAGGAAGTGATGCCCGGCCGGGTGTGGGGTCCCAGGCCGGGCACCGAGGGTCTGCATCGACCTGGGGGCAGGCGGACGCGGACCCGCGCGGTTCCCGCTTCCCCGGTGTGTTCCGGGAACCGCACGAGGTGTGCGATCCAGGCCCCTTTTTCCCAGATCGCACGATCAGGGGAGTACGGCGTGCCGTGGGTTCGCGGCGCCGTACCGGGTCGGTCAGAACCGCAGGAAGGACCGAGGGATGGTCGGTGGCGGCTTCGGGGCGGGCATGGCGGCCAGGAGTTCGGCCTGAGCCGTCAGCTTCTCGTCCAACCGCTCGGCGGTGGCTGCCATGATGAGGAGCCTGATGCCCACTGCGACTTCCTCCCTGGTGGGGAAGGTGCGACGGTAGGCGCTCCAGACGCTGTTTCCGGTTCCGGCGTCGTGGAAGATCAGCCAGTCCGGATGGGTCTCCTCCAGTGCGGTGCACTGCTGCCGTCGTGCGAAGTCGGGCCGGTCGGGGCTCATGCGACCCTCCGGTAGGGATGCGGTGATACGGCAGCCCGCGCGGGGGAAGCGGGGACGTGAGCCGGAGAAGAAACGTGGCCGTGCCCGGTCGGGGACGAGGATGTAGGAAGTACCTGCCAGGTGAAGACCGTCTCCTGCTGGCGCATCTGTTCCTCCAGTCCTTCGGAGGTGTCGTCGCAGACGATCACCGGCTCGGGGGCGGGCCAGCCGGCGATGGCGTAGAAACGGCGGTTCCCCAGGCTGTAGAGGACCAGCCAGGTGGGCCAGGAACGTTCCATCCGCTCAGCCTCGGCACGGGCGGGACCGTCCCACAGGCGGCGGTGGACGCTGGTGTGCGGCTGTCCGTTGCGGTGACGTCCCGGAGGACGGGAGGAACGCAGCCCGATCACGAGGTCACCCGCCGGGCGATCTCCTCCTGCTGCTCCACGGCGGCCTGGACCTCGGCGAAGGTGTCGGCGTCCACGGCGGGGTCGGCCCCGGCCCGTACTGCGTCAACGGGGAAGGGCGTCTGGCGGAGAGCCCAGAAACGCCCGGCGTCGCTGAGGATCAGCCGCCAGCCCGGGATCGCCTGGCTCGTGGGGATGGACCTAGCATTCTCCATGGGTCGCACTCCTTTGCGATCAAGGGTTCGGCTGGCGCTGCAGACATCCAGCCGAACCCGGCTTATGGGGTGAACGGAAAGTGCGCTGTCCGACACGGGTGGTCGGGGCTCGGGGATGGTGGCCCGGATCCGGCCGGGACCACGGGACGTGGGCGGACGGTCGCGGGCAGGACGAGAGCTGCCGAGGCGCGAGCCGCCGGGCCGGGACAGCCCGATGGGGCGGGAGCGCGGACGGGGGAAGGGATGAGGCGCTCGCTTGGGCAGTGACGGCCGTACGGGCGTCGCGGCCGGGACAGGCGTGTCCAGGGTGGGCGTGCGCGGAAGCGGCTCGTTCTGGACAGATGTCTCGGGCGTCGAAGGCTGGGCGGTCCTCGGGACGAGCGGCTCCTCCGGGGAGGCCGGGGATGTCCGTACGGCGGGCCACTCGGGACGGCGCTGGGCGGGCACCAGCGTGACCACCTCGACCGGAGCCACTTCGGCGGGCGCTTCGACACGGGGAAGGGGACACGTCCCGGCGCGGTGTCGCTCCCGAAGCCGCGCCGCCATCAGCGCGCCGTCCGGCTGGACGTAGTCATGATCGACGCGAAGGTCGGGGCAGCCGTGTGCGTACGGCGCGTGCCCGCACAGCGTGCATCCCATGGGCAGCGGTACGGCATCGGCGAAGCAGCCACAGCCGTCCCTGATCGTCGGCCGGTCCAGGACCGGGGCACTAGGGTTGGTCATCGGTCAGGAGAGCCTTCCTGATCAAGGGCCCGTTGTCGGTGTAGGAGACCGGCAGCGGGTCTGTTTTTAAGGTGATGCAGTCTGATGCAGTGTGCTGCACCAGACTGCATCAGGAGTCGCCTAACAGGGGTAAACTGCACCCGCCTAGCGTTCCGGTCATGAGCCAGGACTGGGAGTGGGATCAGGATCGAACGATTTGGGAGCAGATGTATGAGGTCCTGCGAAGCCGGATAGAGCAGGGGATTTACCCCTCCCGATCGGCAGTGCCGAGCCTTGATCGACTCCAGCAGGAGTTTGGTGTTGCGCGGGTGACCGTCCAGAAGGTGATGCGCATTCTCAAGGACGAAGGCATGATCAAAACGATCGTCGGCAAGGGCACATTTGTTAGACCTCCGGAGGAGTGGGGGCAAAGTTCGGATCGGTAGGGCATGGTTCCCGGGATCTTGCTGGTTGCCGTCCGGTGCTCCCCGTGGAGGGAGTGGCTACTGCACACATCATGGGCGTGCATACTGCACATGTGCAAGCGGTATGCACATAGAATTTTCACAAAGAGTAGCGGCAGAATAACGCTATGCCAATGAAGTCCCCCACTGTGCGTCACCGTCGACTGGGCCGTGAACTGCGGCGACTCCGCGAGGCCGCAGGACTCAGCGTGGATGCGGTCGCCGTTCATCTTGGTTGGTCCCAGAGCAAGGTGAATCGCATCGAGAACGCCCGTATCAACGTCTCCGGCACTGATGTCGCCAATGCCTGTGATCTGTACGGTGTGGACTCCTCCACCAAGGCAGGTCTGATCCAGCTCGCCAAGGACGCCAGCCAGCGTGGCTGGTGGACCGCCTACAGTGACGTGTTCACCGGCTCGTTCATTGGGCTCGAAGCCGAGGCATCAGAGATTCGGATCTGGCAACCACTCCTGATCCCGGGACTACTCCAAACCGAAAAGTACACGCGAGAGCTTTTCCAAGCGGGACGGCCGGACCTCAGCAAGTCAGACATGGATCGTCACGTTGCTGCCAGGATGGCAAGAAAGATCGCGCTGGTCATCCCACCCATGTTGCACGTGGTGATCGATGAGACCGTCCTGCGGCCGATCGAGCACACCGGGGTCATGGCCGAGCAGATCGAGACGCTCGTAGAGCTCGCCAACCGCGAACCCGTCACGATCCAGGTTCTTCCGCGCAACGCAGGTTTCCACCGAGGGCTCGAAGGGGCTTTCTCCGTCCTGTCTTTCAGCGAGCAGGCCGATCCCGACGTCGGATACGTCGAGAGTCCCGCAGGCGATATCTACGTAGAAGCGCCCAGCCAGGTGAAGCGACTTATGCTGACGTTCGAGCGCCTCGCTGGCGTGGCCCTGTCTCCCGAAGAGTCCGCGTCCTTCCTCATCGCAGCAAGGAGTAGACATGCTTGATTCCTTTGCCCTGTCCACGGCCCGCTGGCGCAAGTCCAGCCTTAGCGGCACTGGTAACGACTGCGTTGAGGTGGCCACCAACCTTCCCGGCCTCGTCGCCGTCCGTGACAGTAAGGATCCCTCCGGACCAGCACTGACCTTCACCCCGATTGCCTGGAGCAACTTTCTGGCGGGCATCCGCCACGGAGATCTTCAGAGGTAATGGCGGATCCACGGAGGTAGGGAAATCTGGCTTCGCCTCCGTCGCGTGGAGTGAATTGTCATCTCCGCACACGTGAGGAACAAGGCGTCTTCTCGGTTGGGTGAGCATCCCCGCGTGTGCAGGGAGCAGGTGTTTGCGATCAACGAGATGTTGCCCGACCGGGGACCATCCCCGCGTGCGTGGGGAGCAGAGTTGCGTCCCATGGCGTGGCGCTCCTTTGGGGCCATCCCCGTGTGCGCGGGGAGCAGCCCGGACTATCCGCGCGTGCATCCTGATCGCGGGGACCATTCCCGCGTGCGCGGGGATGCAGGCCTAGACCAAGAACATGCTGACCAACAGCTCGGGACCATCTCCGCGTGCGCGGGGAGCAGCGGTGCGGCCAGTACGGCGGCGCCGGTCAGTAGGGGCCATCCCCGCGTGCGCGGGGAGCAGCGTCACGAAGGTGTTCCGCGACTGGACACAGACGGACCATCCCCGCGTGCGCGGGGAGCAGACGCCCCGGCAGAACCATGCCGTGTTGGCGTCGGGACCATCCCCGCGTGCGCGGGGAGCAGCGCCACTTGATCTCGTAGGGAACTCCGTCTTGGGGACCATCCCCGCGTGCGCGGGGAGCAGTTGGAGGCGGCGGTGACGCTCATGAGGGGGTCGGGACCATCCCCGCGTGCGCGGGGAGCAGACTTGCTGACCTGCGGGTTTATCGGCGCCGAGGGCAAGAATTGAGCACTTTCGATGACTTGGACATTTCGGGCGTGCCGTCCAGTGTCTGAGACTTTGCTGTCGAGAACAGGTTAATGCTTGGTGGGTGTGACTCTTCGGCGTGGAGTATGCGCTGTGGTTGTCGTAAGCAGGGGAGTGAGCTTTCGCCGAAAGTCAGGGGTGTCCTTGGACACGATGATCCTGATGGGACATGAACTCAGAGAAGAGAAAGGTGGCGGGCAGGCCCAGCGGCCTAGAGCTGTTACGGGGGCTGTGAGCTTTGTGTCGTCGCTGTCTCGTGTCTGTGTGGAAGCGCCGCGCCGTACCGCGACTGCTGTGGGGGTGGTCTGAACCTGCTCCGGTTCCCGCATCGAGGACGGGACGGCGCCAAGGTGAGGAGCCGCTCACTGTGCGGCGGGCGAGTCAGGTGATGCGGCAGCGTGCAGCCAAGCCTCTCAACTCCGGGGTGGTACGCCCCGACACGAGCAGTCCAGAGATCAGGTCACGTACGGCGGGTCGTGCGTGGGTTTCTTCTGGGGCGTGGCGTTCGGCTGCCAGCAGGGCATCCAGGCAGTCGGCGCGGCGCCCCAGGTACCCATAGGCGCGGGCGACGTCGGTGTAGTAACGAGAACGGCGCTCTACAGTGGGCAAACTTGCTGGCAGGAGCCGATGAGCAGCGGAAAGAGCTGCTGCGGCGTCGCCAGCGGAGTATTCGGCGGAGATACGGTGTAGTTGGACGGTGACCGGGCTGAATCCACCACCATGGTCACGCAGCAGAGGGGTACCGCCGAGCTGGGCGGCGATCGCGGCCGCCTGGTCGGTGAGTTCGCGCATCCCGGTTCGATCTCCGCAACGCGCCGCGGTGTAGGCCGCCGACTGGATCAGCAGCCCCCGCTCGGCCATATGCCGTGCATCACCTTTACCTGCATCGAGATGATCTGCGGCCGACATGGCGATGCTCATGGCCTGGGCGTGCCAGCCGGCTTTCCGAGCCAGTACGGCGAGGTTCCTGGCGGCCTCGGCGGCTACCAGCCGATCACCGCTGGCGCCAGCGATCACCCGAGCACGGTCTGCTGCTATCCACCCCAGCTGCTGATCGTCGAGCTTGATGAGCATCCGGGTCGTCAAGGTGTAGATCTGCGCCAGCACCGTGTTGACATCTGTCTCGTGAGGATCGGCCACCGCGACAGCTTGGCCGCTGGAGATCAGTCGCGGCAGCAGATGCGCCAGGTGGCCATACCGGCAGCGATGGAAGTCGGACAGGGCTGTGGCCAGCTCAGCACGCAAGTCCTGACGCGGGATCAGAGCCGGGACAAAGGTCAGGCCGAGCATCGCATCCCGTACCCGGGCGATCGGCAGATCGCCCAAGGCGGCCTGGTCGGCCTGAGGACCATCGGTGCCCAATAGGCGCGAGCCTGCAGCGGCGGCTGTCACCGCGAGATTGGCCAAGAGCTGACGTCTACGCACTGGATCTTCACCGTCCTCGCATCCCGTCTCTGAGGCCACCCTAGGCGCGCGGATGGCAGAAGGACCGCTGCGCGGCCGGACCGAGCGCCAGTGCTGTTGCCCGCCTCCGACGGGCTCCGGGGTAAGGCCGAAAACATGTGGGGGATGGCCAGGGCGTCGGCGAGCAACCTCAACACGGTGACGTCGTTGAGAGGCGCGATTCCGCGCTCGAATCGGGAGATCTGGGCGGCGGAGTAGCCGGTGCGCCAGCCGAGTTCGCTCTGGGGCAGTCCTTCGGCGTCCGGGACATCCCCGCGTGCGCGGGAGCAGGAAGAGGCGGAGATCGCTCGTCTCAAGGGCTCGGGACCGTTCCCGCGTGCGCGGAAAGCAGCTCAACACCACGCAGACATTCAAGACGAAACTGGGACCATTCCCGCGTGCGCGGGGAGCATGGCGGCGGCGGCGAGACCACGGACCTGGAGCCGGGACCATCCCCGCGTGCGCGGGGAGCATTGGACATCCATCCACAACGTCAAGGCGTTCGAGGGACCATCCCCGCGTGCGTGGGGAGCATCAGGGCGGGGCGTTCCTGGACGAGGTCGCCGACGGACCATCCCCGCGTGCGCGGGGAGCATTCAGACGCGCGCCCTACGAATGCGTGCTCAATGGGACCATCCCCGCGTGCGCGGGGAGCATACCCTGCAAACCCTCCGGCTAGGGGACGCGGTCGGACCATCCCCGCGTGCGCGGGGAGCATACTTCTTGACCTGGGCTTATGTCGGGGTGGTGAGGCTTATCCGTTCGGTCGGATCGGGACTGGTTTGATCAGGATGAGGCCGCAGCCGTAGGCGCGGGCGTGGCCTAGGCCGGTGGTGAGGACGTCGGCGAAGACGTCGGGGGATGTGACGGTGAGTTCGCCGCGGATCTCGGCGCGGCCGATGCGCAGCTTCGGTTTGCCGGAGGCACCCGCGATCTTGGGGAGGACACGGGTGACCAGGGTGGCGGGGTCGCCGAAGGCGCCGATCCGGCGTACTCCTCGGTCTCCCACGGGGGGTTCACCCGGTGGTTGGAGTCGTTCGGCGAACCAGCGCCGGGCGTGGTCCGGGGTGGTGTCGGCGAGCCGTTTCATGTGGCTTCTTCCCTCGGGAGGGATTTCGCTCGGACGGAGATGCCGGTCGCTCATGCGCGCCGGGTTCACCACGGCCCGGAACCGGTACCGCCGGCCTGTTTCGATCTTCTCCTCGACGAGGATGACGCCCGGTGCGCCCTTCAGAGCCGCCGAGGGGATCCTTGTCCAGTCGGGCTGCACCCTCGACTGGACGACCACCGTAAGCGTCCCCTGCTTGAGGTCGGCGTTCGCCGTGTGAAGGACCTGCAGCTGGGCGCGGGCGTCGTCGGCTCCGTCCTCCACCCATCCGTGGAAGCCGCTCATGACGAGCCGGTGCATGGCCTGGGCGTCCAGCAGCGCGCGGGCGGTGAAGGGGTGGCGGGCATCCAGTTCAAGGATGCTGTGGCAGGCGAGGAAGACGGCGCTCACTCGGTCTCCCAGGTGATCGTGGGTGCCACCGGAGGAATGATCCGGCGGCGTTCCCAGCGTTGGACATGGACGCGGTCGCGGGAGGTGAAGGAGGCAGGCTGGTCCATCACCGGTACGGCGTCGGGCTCGTCCTGGGTGACCTCCACCCATGAGTACGGGCTCGACGTGGTGGAATTCGGCAGCGGTGCCGTACGGGCCAGGACCGATTCGAGGTCGCCGTCGTGGACGCCGTGGTTGAGAGGCTCGGCGGGAGGGCAGTTCTTACGGCCGAGCCACACCATGCGGCGGGGCCGGTCCAGCCGGTTTGCCAGGTGCTCCAGCAGGCCACGGTCGCCGGATTCGACCGCTGCGACGAACGCCGCGTCGGAGAGGTACCAGCGGTTTGTGATCAACGGCATCCGCTTGGTGGTGACACCGGCCTGTAGACGTCCAGATTCGTCCCGGTGGATTCCCTTCGGCGCGCCGTACCAGGAGGAGAGTTCGACCGTGCCGAAGGCGCCCTCCACGTTCTCGACCGGTTTCCGCTCGGCTGCCTCGGCCCGTTTCGGGTCGACGATCAGGTCACGGGGGCGGACCGGGAAGCGGCCGCCTCCCACGACGTGGTAGTCGCGGATGAGTACTCCCGGCCGGTCGGCGCGTACGCCGAAGCGCAGTTCCGCCAGTACGGCGAGCGGCAGCGCGTCCGGGTAGTCGGTGTCATGCGCGTCGCGGTGATGGCCGTCCGCGGCGGCGAGTAGTCCGATGACGCCGCTCTTGGTGGGGCGTTCCGGATCGGTGTCGCGATGCATGAACCGGGAGGCGGTCCCCCATGCCTGCAGCGGACCGGCCAGCCGGATGAGCAGGGTGAAGGTCATCCCCGGCCGCCCAGGACGAGTTCGCCGGGGGAGTCCACCTCGGCCAGGTCGAACGCCTCGTCGGTACGGAGCTTGGCGAGCAGGTCGGTGACGTCGAGGTCGTAGGTGAGGACCGCGCCCCGGCTGAGGCCCGGTAGCTTCCGGGCGGCGAGCCGGTGCTGGCGGACGAGCCGCCGCACGGCCTGCGTGCTCACCGCCTCGCCGTCGCCGAAGGACAGCACCCGCTCGAACGCGGAGGCGTAGTTGACGGGGCGGGAGCCGCTGACGGCCAGCACCAGTTTGGGCAGGACGCCGGGAGCACCCGTTGTGGTCTTCTTCGCGGTGGGGACGGCGTGGCAGAACGCGTCGGTGAAGGCTTGCTCGGCGGCTGTCGCGGCGGCCTCGATGTCCGGCTCGGAGAGGCCGCTGTTGCGGAGGTTACGGCGGAGCTGTTCGCGGTCCAGCACGGTGTTGCGGTAGAAGGTGCCGGAGGAAAGGCTCTGGTAGCCCGTGATGGCCGCCCCGCTGTCGTCACCGAAGCCGGCGTCGAGGGCGTCGAGGGCGTACCGCCTGCGCCGGTCCTTCTCGTCGTCGACCGCAGTGAAGAAATCTTCGTCCGTGACGCCCGCGTCCACGGTGAAGGCGTGGGCGGACTGGACGGCTCCGTCCACGTTCGGCGACTCGGCGATCTCGGCGAGCATCCTGCCGAACAGCGCGATGTCGATCGCGTCGGCCGGGGCCAGAGCCGCGATGACCTGGTTGCGGATCTCCCTGAGCAGGGGATTCCTCTCCGCCTGCCCGTCCTCGCTCGCCGCGGGAACGGCCTCGGTGGCCTGTTCGTCCGCGGGAGCCTTGGCGGCGCGGCCTCCGCGGCCACCCTTCGTCTTCTTCACGGCCTCCTGCTGCCGGATCTCGCGCTCCGCGGTCACCCACGGAACCAGGGCGGCGGAGTGCTCGTGCATGATGGCGGCCAGCCGTACGGCGGCGCCGGAGTGCGCGAAGACGGCGACCTTGGTCAGCTCCGGCCTCTTGCCCTCGTCCCCGAACTTGAGCCCGCACGAGGCCAGCACGGCCCGGGCCGTCTCGTCGGCCTGTTCGGGATCCCAGCCGAGTACGACGAGCTCGGCAGCGGTCTTCAGGCCCCATTCGCGGGTCCGTATCCCAAAGGAATGTCCCGCCAGCGGGCCCACGCCCTCGTTGGCCCGGTTCCGCATGTACATCCGCTCGGCCCGGCGCCAGGACTGTGCCGAGACCCGGGTGCGGACCTCACCCCCGTAGAGCAGGTCCTTGGGGAGGTTGTTCTCGTCCCGGTTCAGCAACACTCCGGCGAACGTGGTGATCGCGTGGAGCGAGAGGTACTGGTCGGTCATGACTGTCTCCGTGTCTTGGGCGCGAGATAGAAGTCGTGCGCCCAGTCGTGCTGGACGCTTCGCCGGGGGTCGGTCCAGCGCCGTAGGTCCACGGCGAGTTGCTCCCACGAGGGCGGGGCGGCCTTGTCCGCCCTGAGCTGGTCGATCGCGTGCTGCACCCGTCTCCACGGGGGTTGCCGGGAGACCAGGATCTGGTTGAGCAGCCGGACGCACCCGTCGTTGTCGGGACCCTTGGAGGTCCTTCCGCCGATGTTCCGCATGGCGCGGCCCAGGTTGCCCCAGCCGACGTGGGGGTCGCTCCGCCCGGCGTGGAAGCGGGCGAACAGGAACGCCACCCGTTCGAAGACGAGGACGCCCGCCGGGTCGCCGTAGGCGAAGTTGCCCGCCAGCAGCCGTGGCACGGTGTCGGCCCGCAACCGGCGCAGATCGGCCAGTGCTCCGACGTCGTGGGACCGCACCAGCCCCGCGAGCCATCCGACGAGTCGCTGTTCCGGCGGCTTCCCTTGCGAAGTCTCGTCGAGGGGCAAGGTGTCGCCATCAGGTAGTGGCATGGGTGATCTCCGGATACATCGCGAACGTGTGTTTGGTGGCCAGCTGGCGCCGCAGTTCGTCCCTGGCCTGTACGGCGGCGCGCCAGCCCCGGGTGTTGGGCGGCAGCGGGCGCAGCCGCTCGTCGAGGGCGTCCGTCGCCACCGCGCGCATGGTGGCGGCGTAGCCCCGGAGCGCTTCCACGGCGTCGGACCCGTCCGCGACCGCCTCCAGAAGGTGGTGAAAGGGCGCTCCGGCCCGGGCCCACACCTCGTCGGAGGCGTCGAACCGTCCCATCAGGGTCTTGGTGTTCTCGCGGCTCCGGCCCGGATAGGCGTAACGGCAGGCGACGGCGGCGGCGCGCCGTACGGACTGGACGGCCTCGTCGGCGAGCAGCGCTCCGTCCTTGGCGGCCGTGAGGAGCGCTCCGCCGTGCAGGGGGTTGTAGGGAAAGACGTCACGGACCCATCCGGCGACCTTCGTGTTGACCGCGTCCAGGCCGACGGCGAGCAGCTTGACCGGCCGGTCGAGCCCGGCTATCAGGGTGAAGAGGTTCGGGTTGCGGCCGGGATCCAGGCTCGCCCCGTAGATGGCGTGCGCGTCCCGCCAGAGGGCCCGGCTCAGGCTGGCCTGCAGGTGCCTGCTGCCGATGTACACCGCGTCGTGGTCGGCGACGTTGTCGACGGTGACCGTTTCACCGGCGCCGAGCAGCACGCGGTCCACGACCACCTCGTCGGGTGGCGTTCCCGGGGTGTGGCGAGGACGCAGGAGGATGGAGCGGCCGAGCGCGCTGTGCCAGTCGGCGGGTCCGTCCAACCGGCGGGTCTCCCTGGTCGAGGTGAACGTCCTCCGTCTCGGGTTGCCCGTCCAGGTCGTGTTCAGGGTGCCGGTGGACCTGGACAGGCACAGGTTGAGGCGCAGTGTGTCGGCGACGCTGTCGCCGACGGCGAGAACCCGCACGCGCGTCCCGAGCCTGGCGACCGATCCGTAGGTGAAGGGCTTGCCGAACAGCTTCACCGGTGCCATGACCCGCCCACCCAGCCCGTAGCAGTGCTGGGTGATCATCGCGAGGAAGGCGTCGCGGGCCTTCATCGGCGCCGGGTCGTGAAGATGGACGTGGTCGGCGAACTGGTTGTAGTCCTTGGCTCGTTCCAGGACCAGCTGCACGGGGCTGTAGCCGTGCTCGTCCAGGTGCTCGGCGAGCAGGGCGTTCTGTCCGAAGGGGTGCTCGGGGTCGAACAGGTCGAACCGGCGCCGGTTGACCGGGTCCGAGAGCCACTCGACGACCGGGGTCAGCGGCCGGCGATTCTCCACCCACTCTCTCCACTCCTCGGCGTCTTCCGGAGTGAGGCCCGCGGCGTGACAGATAGCCAGCAAGAGCTCGTAGCACGCGACCACCGTTCCCGGGGAGGGATGGGTGATCGCGAGGTCTTCCTCGGCGTGCAGGAAGACCTCGGAAAGGGAGCGCGATACCGCCTTCCGGCCGTTTTTTGTCAGTCCTGGGATGCACCCTTGGGTGTTCAGGGGAAACGACGGCCGGTGGGTTTCGTTCTCCGGGTCTTTTCGCATAGAACCTGCCAACTTGGAGAAGCCAACGATGACGGAACATATACCTCCCGCGACCGACAAGAGAGGCGTTCCGGAAAGGTCTTACCTGTGGGTGTGGGGGAAGACCGATCACAGGGGTGTCAGCCGGAAAGCCGGTGGGCCTGCCTGGAACCCGCTGCTGGCTCACGCGCTGGACACGGCCGCCGTCGCGATCCTCCTGTTCGACGTTTACCTTGCCAAACCGCTCAGATCCCTGATGGTCGACACTTTCGGTGGCGGCGATGTCGAGAAAGCCAAGAAGGTGATTGCCCTTCTCGCTGCTTTGCATGACATTCCGGGCAAAGCGTGCTCAGGGTTTCAAGGAGGATTTCATCGGAGCCCGCCGAAAAACGGTCTGAAAACAGCGGCGAAGCACTGGGAGGCTCGGGCTCGCGCCACCGGCCTGCCATTGGCTCCAGATCTGGGAAAGTACCCACCCGTCGCCCACGCGGCGTTGACCGCCCAGTTGCTTCCCGCTCTTCTGGGATGTTCGTGCCGCCGGCGTTGCGGGGGAGACGGAGAGGACTCTCCGGCCCTGCACATGGTGGCCGACCTGCTCGGGGGGCACCACGGGCACATCCCCTCTCTCCGTGACGTCAGGTCGGTGAACATCGACGCCCATGAGGCGTGGCGGAGGGTTCACGAGGAACTCGTCGACGACCTGGCCCAGATTCTGGAGGTCGAGCGGACGGACATGGCGAAGACCGTCGTCCCGCCGTCGCGTCCCGTGGTCCTGCCCGCCTTCGCGGGCCTCGTCGTGCTCGCGGACTGGATCGCCTCGAACGAGACGTTCTTCACCTACCGGAGTCCGGACGATCCCGTCACCGACTGGTGGGCGGCATCGCAGGAGCAGGCGGCGAGGGCGGTACGGACGCTTCGCCTGCGCCGCTGGCAGGTCGAACGGACCGGATGGGCCACCCTCTTCGGCGAGGACCGGATGCCGCGTCCCGCCCAGGAGAGCGTCATGAGGCTGCTTCCGGAGACGGGACCCGCCATGGTCATCGTGGAGGCCGACACCGGCAGCGGTAAGACGGAGGCCGCGTGGTGGGCGGCCCACCACCTGACCCTGACCAACGGCTACCACGGCATGTACATGGCGTTACCCAGCCGCGCCGCGACCGAGCAGGTGGGAACGCGCGCCACCGGCTTCGTCGGTGCCAGCCTCTCCGGAGACATGGAGCAGGCCAACCTCGCGATCGTGCACGGCACCGCCGCCGCCTCCGCCGTCGCGGAAGAACTCCTGCAGGCCGCCTCCGTCGGTCCGGCGGTCGCGGTGGACGGGATCAACGTGACATGCGAGGACTGCCGGAGGGCGGTGCTCGACGACTGGTTCCTCTTCGGGAAACGCGGGTTGCTCTCGCCGTTCGGCATCGGAACCGTCGACCAGATCGTCCTGGCTGTCCAAAGGTCCCGTTTCTGGTTCCTGCGCCTGTTCGGGCTCGCGCAGAAAGTGGTCGTCATCGACGAGGCCCACGCCTACGAGCTCTATCAGCAGACTCTTCTCGGCGAGGCCGTCACGTGGCTCGCCGACGCCGGGGCCTCGGTGGTCGTGCTGTCGGCGACGCTGCCCCGCGCCGTGAAAGAGACTCTTGTCGAGGCCTGGTGCCGTGGACGGCGAAGCCCCCTCACCCGCGAGGCCCCGTCCGAGAGCACGATCACCGTGGTGGACGGAGAGGGGCGAATGCGCGGTGAGACACCGCCGGTTTCCCACTCCGGCCGGACGTCGACCCGGAGCGATCTGCTCGAACTCCTGCCCCCTGTCGCCTTCCCCCGACGGCCGAAGGATCGCTCCTTCGAGCACGGGTGGGCGAGGAGCATGCTGGAGCAGGCTCGGGAAGGGGGGATCCTCGCTGTTCTCCGTAACCGTGTCGACAGCGCCGTCGAGCTGTACGAGGCGGCCTGCTCGGTCGCCGGCGAGTTCGGCTGGGACGAGGAGACCGAGATCTTCCTGCTTCACGGACGGCTCCTGGAACGTGACCGGAACCGCGTCCAGCAGCGGTTGCTCGACCTCCTGGGGCCCCACCCCGTCCCGGATCTCCGGGCGACACACCCCAACCCGAAGCGCCCCAGGCGGCTGCTGGTCATCGCCACACAGGTGATCGAGCAGTCCCTGGACCTGGACTTCGACCTGATGGTAAGCGACCTCGCCCCATTCGACCTGTTGATTCAGCGGCGTGGGCGTGTGCGACGTCACCGCGTCAACGACCCCAGACGCCCTCCGCTTCTCGACCAGGTAGCGCCCCTACGTGTTCTCTGGCTGCCGGATCCGGAGGGCGCGCCGCTGGTGACGTCCCCCGACAATCTCGACGGAGCCGTCTACGCGCCCTATCTCCTGGCCGCCACCTGGCACGTGCTCACCGACGCGGGCGCGGAGCGCTCCGCGGACGGCAGCCATCGCAGGGAGGTCCGCTCGGACGAGGTGCCTGGCCTCATCGAGGCCGTGTACGGAGATCGGCTCCGGGGGCGCACACCGCACCTTGAAGAACTGCTCCATCGGACTCGGCAGGAGATGGAGGACGGCCTTTTCGAGGAGAGGAGAGAGGCAGAGGAACGCATGGTTCCCGCCTACTCCCCGAGAGGCAAGGCAGTAACGGTCGAGGGGCTGGCCTCCGGATGGCTCAACGGGGAGGAGACCGACCCCGGGCTTCCCGTTCACCTGAGTGCCCGGTCACGCCTCGGAGCCGACAGTTACGACATCCTCTGCCTGTTCCGGCAGGCCGACGGTGGCCTGACCTGGGATCAGCGGGGAGAACACGTCGCCGACCTGACGGTCTATGATCGTGACAAGCAGTCGGCGCAGTACCGCGAGCAGCTCCGCCAACTGCTGCTCAACACCATTCGGATCCCGCAGCGCTGGTTCCAGCAGGGGAAGTGGCCACACCCGGAGGAGTGGGCGGCCGTCGGCTACGGGCCACTCCGCCGTCCGACGCTCATCTTCGACCCCGAGGGGGTATGCGTGCAGGGGCTGCCCGGTGAGCTCGTTCTGACGCAGCGGACTGGTCTGCGGAAGGCGAACTCGTCGAGAAGACCGAATCGGCGCTATCGTCGGACCGGTAAGCCCTAGTCACATAGGGATGATCCGTTGGCCGGTTCGATGAGTTGGTCATCAAGATCATTATCCCCGCCTTTGCGGGGCAGGCGGCAGCGGGTGTGACGGCACTCCTACGAACCCGCAGCTTACGATATGCGATCCCGTGCACGCGGGGATGTTCTCTTGTTCGTGCCGCTCTTGTTCGGCAGCGCGTCATGCTCTCCGCGCATGCGGGGTCCCAGGTGGGAGAAGTGGAACGGGCATAAAGGTGGCGAGGGCGAGTGAGGGGCGTTGAGGGGTTGGCGTACTCGCGGTCCATGTGGGCACGGGCCCGGCGCAAGTAGGTAAGGCCCTCGGGGGGCACCCGATCGGCATGGCGCGACGGTGGTCCTTGAATCCGCAACCCGGAGTCCGGGGAGGATTTTCATGGGAGGGCAGTGGGCCGGAGCGGGTACGGGGGCCGTACCCGCTCGTGAGTTTTCCGTGTGGTCCCACCCGGCTGCGGGGCCGTTTTCGGGTGTGGTGGGGCCGTGTGGGAGGGGGTCAGCGCTTGATGGCGATGCCGCCGTGCATCGAGACGTCGGTGTCCTTGATCGCCCTTGCCTCGGCGTCGGGGTGCCAGCGATGCACCTGCGTCACGCCGGGGGGAACGAGCTCCAGGCCGTCGAAGAACCGCTCCACCTCGGCCTTGGTGCGTGTCTTGGACGGGATGCCGCGCTGGTTGAAGGCCGCGACGGCCGACTTGACCTTTTCGGGGGCGCGGTCGATCGCGATGGTGGACATCGCCAGGGCGCTGCCGGGCGCCAGGGGCTCCAGGAGCCGGCGGACGATCTCGTGTGCCTCGTTCTCGTCGGCGATGAAGTGCAGGATGGCGATCAGGCAGAGGGCGACCGGCTTGCTGAAGTCGAGGGTGTCGTGAATCGCCTCGGCTCCGAGGATGCCGTGCGGGTCGCGGATGTCGGCGTCGATGTAGGCGGTCTTGCCGGTGGGCGTGCCGACGAGCAGAGCGCGGGCGTGTTGCAGCACGATGGGATCGTTGTCGATGTAGACGATCCGGGCCTCGGGGTTGACCTCCTGCACGACCTCGTGGAGGTTCGGCGAGGTGGGCAGGCCGGTACCGATGTCCAGGAACTGGTCGATGCCCTGCTCGGTGGCGAGGTAGCGGGCCGCGCGGACCATGAAGTTCCGGTTGGCGCGTACGGATATCGGCAGGTAGGGGGCGACGGCGATGACCTCTTCAGCCACCTTCCGGTCGGCCGCGAAGTTGTCCTTGCCGCCCAGCATGTAGTCGTAGACGCGGGCCGAGTGAGCTTGGTTCGTGCGCAAGTCGACAGGCTTTGAGCTGTAGGAGCCCTCAGGCGTCGGTCTGGACCAGTCCATGTTTCCCGACAAGGATGATCCTCCGATCTTTGATTCGGCATCGTGTCATGTAGCTATAAAGCGTGTCGATCATATGCTCCTGATCCGCGGAACAGGAACGAGCCTCAGATTGCGGGATGAGAACGTTTCAATCGGGGCGGAGATAGGGATGTCTTCTCGTTTCCCATGGCATGCCGGGGCGTCGGCCGTACGGCGGAGGCGTCCCGATCGCACGCCGGGGAGCGTTTGCGGAGCGGAGCCTGGGCGATGTCGCGGTTCAGTTCGAAAACCGCGGTGAATACGGGCTTGGCGTCGCTGGACAGGGATGTGGTCACCGCCGCACGGACCGGGGCGTGGGCGGGAGGAGGCCGGGTGGACGGGCCGGGCGGGAGGATGGGGACGGCGGGTGGGCGGGGTGGCCGGAGGCGACGGTACGGCCGGGCGAAGGCGCCCTTCGCGATGTGTTCCGCGTTCGATCCCGGTGTGATGCGGAGGGCCGGAATGGCCATTCTCCGGGATGGAATACGGTTGGTCGTCGAAGTGCTGCCTAATGGAATGCAGCAATTCAGGAGATGCGTTACAGGAGACGCGAATGTGACGCTAATGATATGTCTGAATTTGCAGGAAAAACCATCCTCATCACGGGTGGTGGCAGCGGCATCGGCCTGGCCACTGCCCGTCACCTGGTCGCCGCCGGTGCGAGCGTGGTGCTCGCCGGGCGGAGCGCCGACAGGCTTGAGGCCGCCACGAAGGTCCTCGACGCCGATGACAGGGTGCTGGCCGTGCCCACGGACGTCTCCCGCGTCGGCGACCTCGACGAGCTCGCCGCTCGAATCCGGCAGCGGTTCGGCACTTTGAGTGGTGTTTTCGCCAATGCCGGAATTGCCTTTTCTGCGCTCACCGCCGACGTCACCGAGGCCGACTTCGACCAGGTGATCGGCACCAACTTCAAGGGTGCCTTCTTCACCGTGCAGAAGGCGCTGCCGCTGGTCGAGGACGGCGGGGCGATCGTGGTGAACGCCTCGTGGCTGGTCCACCGGGGCCTGGGCCTGGCGTCGGTGTACGCGGCCAGCAAGGCGGCCGTGCTCAACCTGGCCCGCACGCTCGCCCCCGACCTGGCCACCCGGGGCGTCAGGATCAACACCATCACCCCCGGCCACGTCACGACGGACATGTTCGACGCCGTCACCGGAGGCAACGAGCAGGTCCAGGAGTTCTTCCGCGGTCAGGTCGCGCTGGGCAGGCTGGGCAGGCCCGAGGACATCGCGGACGCCGTGGCCTTCCTGCTCTCGCCCCGGGCGTCGTACGTCACCGGCCAGGAGTTCGTCGTCGACGGGGGACTGGTCGGCTCCGTTCCCGGCTGACCTGCTGACCAGCTGACCGGCTCCCGGTGGTCCGAGCCCGCAGATCCAGACGACCATTCCCGTCGAAGCCGGCCCCGCCGCGGTCGTTCACGAAGGACGATCGCATTCTCAGCCCGGATTCCAGCCCCTTGGCCATCGTGGTTCTCGGGGCGGGAGGGGCGCGTCAGGCGGGGTCGGCGGTGGGGGCGACAGCGGGGTCGGTGGCGGTGGTGGCGAAGCCGGTGGTGGTGTCGGTGCCGGAGGAGGCGTCGGGGGAGGTGCCGGGAGAGGTGTCGAGGGAGGTGTCGGGGGAGGACGAGGCGGCCGGGGTCATGGCCGAAACCATCGGCTGCCACGGTGTGGCGTCGAAGATCAGCATGATGGACGAGATCCTGCCGTCGAGGAGACGGAAGTGCTCCGCCGTGCGCTGGGTGCCGACCGGCGTGGCGGTGTGCAGGTCGTAGACGAGCGTGGCCTCGGACTCGCCGTACAGCTCGCTGATCAGGTCGACGCCGGTCACCACCTGGAGGAACCCGGGGAGGGTGGACAGGTGCTCGACGGGGTCGTCGAAGCTCATGAGCGGGCTCTGGAACCTGAACGGCCGGGCGAGCTGCGCGACGGCCGTGGGAACGTCTCCCCGGAATCTCGCGTCGTGGTAGGCCCGCACGACCTGACGCGTGCGAGTGTCAGTGGTCATTCGGTGGGGTCTTCTTCCGGTGAGTTCGGTGAGTTCGGTGAGTTCGGTGGGAAAGGTGAGGGTCCCGGCGGGTCATTCGGTGGGAGGCAGAACGGGCGGCTGTTCGATGCTCCGGACCGTGACGACGAGCCGCAGGCAGAGATCTCTGAACTGCGCGATCTCGGCGGGGCTGAACTCCCGGAAGACCGCCGCCATACCGGCCTGGGCGGGTGCCCGGAAGGACGCGATCCACCCCTGCCCGGCAGGGGTGATCCTGACCAGGACCGAGCGCCGGTCGTCCGGGTCGGGTACGCGCTGGGCGAGCCCCTCGCGTTCGAGGGTGTCGACCAGTCCGGTGACGTTGCGAGAGGTCACTCCGGCCGCCTGGGCCAGGTCGCCGATGCTGATTCCGGTGCCTTCCGCCACGCCGAGCCGTAGCAGGATGTCGAGCGCGCCCGAGCTCAGCCTCTGGTTGTGGGCTCCGCGTGAGCGCATGAGCTCGATGGCGTGGGACGCGCCGCGGACGGCGGTCGCGGCTTCGAGGGCGAGGGTGTTGTCTCCGCCGATGAACTGGGCCAGGGCGGCTCTGACCTGGGGATCGAAGAGGCGGCCTTCCGGGTCGTGCGCGAGGTCGGGGGAATGGTTATGTACGTGCTTCATAATGAGGCCATACGTTATCGGATCACGTCGGCCGCTGCGACCGGAAACCGCAGGAATCACGCGCGACTTGCCTGATCTGCGCGGTCGGGGATGCGCGGTGCCGGCTCTGGTCCGGTCCTGTGTCTCAGGTGGTCGGGTGGTGGTCGCCTGGCGCCGGGGCGGTCGTGAACTGTCCGTGGCCGACGACGCGCAGCAGTTCCAGGTGGGAGAGGTTGTCGCTTCCCGGGGGCGGGGTGAAGACGAGGAGACGCTGATCCTCCTCGGGAGCGAGCAGTATCTCGCAGTCGAGCTCGATCGGCCCGATGGCCGGGTGCAGGACACACACGCGGCTACGGCGACGCACGCCGACCTCGTGCAACTCCCACAGCGCGGCGAACTCCTCGCTGGCCGCGCGCAGCCGCCGGACCAGCCGGGCCGCCACCGGGTCCCCCGACCGGCGGGCGACGGCCGCGCGCAGGTCGGCGGCGTGCAGGCGGCTGTAGTAGTCGTGCTCCTCGGCGGGGTAGGCCGCGCGCTGCGCGGGGTCGGTGAACCAGCGCCAGACGAGGTTGCGGCCGTTCTCCGAGACCGTGCACACACCGCCCAGCAGGGCCTGGGCCATGGCGTTCTGGGCGAGCACGTCACCGAGGTCGCTGAGGACCTGCGCCGGGGTGTCCGTGAGCCGGTCGAGCAGGTGGAGGAGGCCGGGTTTGACGTGGTCGCCCGCCTGGCGGCCGACCGGCGGGCGGTGGCCCGCGAGCAGATACAGGTGGTCGCGCTCGTCGTCGTTCAGCCTGAGCGCGTGGACCAGTGCCGTGAGCATCTGCGGTGAGGGTTGCGGGCCACGGGCCTGCTCCAGGCGAATGTAGTAGTCGGCCGACATCCCGGCGAGCTGGGAGACCTCCTCGCGGCGCAGACCGGGGGTGCGCCTTCTCGGTCCGGTCGGGAGCCCGACCTCCTGCGGGCGCAGGCGTTCGCGGGAACGGCGCAGGAAGTCGGCGAGTTCACGGCGGTTCACGGTCATGCCGTCCATCATTTCCGAGCACGGGAACCGTATCCAGGTACCGCGAGTCCCCTGCAGAGCAGGGCTCTCCTCATCCCCTCCCGGCGACGGCAGTGTTCTCGGTGCCGGAGCGACGGCCGGTACGGAGCACGGCCCACTTGGGTTACGGCCGTACGGAACACGGCCGGCGCGGAGCAAGGCCGGTACGGAGCACGGTCGTGCGGGATACGGCCGGTATGGAACACGAAGGAGACGCGATCATGGCCACTGTCACCGTTGGAGACGCCCGGGTCCACTACGACCGGATCGGCGCGGGACCGGTCCTCGTCCTGGTCCACGGCACCGGTTCGGCGGGCGCCGAGCTGACCTGGGGGCAGGTCGCCCCCCGACTCGCCGACCGGCGTACGGTGATCACACCCGACCTGTCCGGGGCCGAAAGGACCGTCGACGACGGTTCCCCTCTCACGGTCGAAGGGCTCGCCCGGCAGGTCGTCGCTGTCATCGAGCACGCGGGAGCCGACCAGGTCGATCTGCTCGGTTTCTCGATGGGCGCCTCGGTGGTCGCCGCAGTCGCGGCCACGCGTCCGGATCTGGTGCGGCGGCTGGTCACGGTCGCCGGGTGGGCGCACACGGACGGCGACGAATATCTGCGGAACCTGTTCACCCTGTGGCGGCGTCTCGGGGCGGTGGACGCGGAGGGGTTCGGCCGGAGTGTCACGATGACCGGTTTCAGCAGGGGATTCCTCAACGCGATCGGCCGGGACGAAGTCGAGAAGCTGGTGCCCAACGTGCCGCCGACGCCCGGCACCCTGCGTCACGTCGACCTGAACCTGCGGGTGGACGTCCGTCACCTGCTGCCGCTCATCCAGGCGGAGACCCTGGTCGTGGGCTGCGCCCAGGACGCCACGGTACCGGTCGAGAACAGCCGGGCCCTGCACGCGGCGATTCCGGGCAGCGCGTACGCCGAGCTCGACGCGGGCCATGTCGCGTTCTTCGAGAAGCCGGATGAGTTCGTCAAGCTGGTCCGTGACTTCGTCCTCTGAACGCGTCGGCCGTCGGGATCGGCGGCGGCCGGACGGTCCGCTGTCGTCGTCGCGTGTTTCGCGCCGCTCGTCGTGTTCCGTGCTCCTGACACTTCACGGAACTCAGGGTGCTTCATGGCACCTCGTGGCGTTTCACGACTTCGTGGTGTTCCACGGCGTCGGTACGGCGAGCGGTGCCGCGGGGCCCCGGGGCCGGTCGGCGCCGGTGGGCGGCGCATGATCCGGTGCGTGGTCCCGGCCACCGGCTGCGGCACCGGCCGAGACCTCACGGGGACCGGCTGTGGCACCGGCCGAGACCTCACGGGGACCGGGTGGGGAGCGAGGCCGAGTACCGCCACGACCTGGCGAGGTCTGACCGGTGAGGTCTAATGGGACATCGCCAGGAAGACCCCGACCGTGATCGCGACGGTGGCGGCGATGACCAGCTGCTGCCTCGACAGCCGGCCGCTCTCCCGGCTGCCCATGGCGAGCTTCAGGCCGACTATCGCCGTGCGCATCAGCACACCGGTCACCGTCCCGAGCAGCACCGGGACCACCTGGCCCGGCAGGGGGCTGACGGTGGCGACGAGGACACCGACCGCCGGGCTCGCGCACGCGACGACGAGCCAGGGGGCGAGACGCTGGTTGGCCATGTCCAGCAGGGCGGCGAGGGCCAGTCCTTCGCTGGCGGAGTGGACCATCAGGGCGATGATGACGACGGCGGAGGCGGTCAGCGCGAGGGTCGCTCCCTCGACGGCCCGGTGGGTGGTCAGCGCGGCGGCCGTTCCCATCCCGCCGAACAGCGCCGCGTTGACGGCTTCCTTCAGCCTGCGGTGGCGGCCCGGAGCGTGTAGACCGGTGGCCCGTTTGTTCGAGTCCGACGGGCAGGCGCACCCTTTGCGGGTGAAGTAGGTGATGACCAGGAAACCGAACGCTGCCGCGATCCCGACCACCCAGAGGGGGACCCCGGTCTCGATCGCGTCCTGCCACGCGTCGGGAAGCATGTCGGTGAGAGCGATGATCAGCATCACCGCGGAGGCGATCGCCAGCCAGACCGTCAGACGCTTGGACTCGCGCCGGGCCAGCCAGGCCCCCGCGAGAGTCGACATCGAGACCAGTACCACGGCGATCCACGCCCCGCTACCGGGAGGCCGGCCTCCGAGAACGGGTTCGATGGCCTGTACGTGATGTGCCAGCGGCATTTTGACACCCCTTATCAAGCTGGCAGCGGAAAGAGGAGGGAGGACGCTTCGAGCCCCTCCCGGCGGAGCCGGTGCGCTGATCAGATGCCTTCGCCGCGCTCCGGCTCTCCTGTGCTGGTTTTCGTCTTTCGGGTTTCGTCTTCCGGCTCCGTGGCTTCCACGTCGTCGTGTTCCGGTCTTCCGCGGCGCAGGGGCGTGTTCCGGATCTTCGGTTGTGTTGTGTTCCAGGTCTTTCGCGGTGCGGGGTTGGGGATCAGGCCTTTCGTGGTGTTGTGTCGTGGGCTTTCCAGGGCGCCGGTACGGCGGACGGCGGCGTTGATCCGGTCGGTGCCGGTGCCGGTGCCGGTGCCGGTGCCGGTGTCGGTGTGCGGTGCTCGGCTCGGTGCCGCTCCGGCGCGGCACCGAGGATCCGGTGCTGCGATCGTGAGCGTTCACCGGGTCGGGCGCCGCCTACCCGCGCCGATTCGCGCCGCCCCACTGCTCGCCGTACCGGCGCGCTTTGGGCGACCACGAACACGGTGAGGGAACTTCGGGCGACTGTGGATGTGGTGGGGAAGCCTCGGATGACCGCGGACATGAGAAAGCCTTGGGTGAGCACGGACATGGTTCTTGGGCGGCTGTGGACGTGGTGGGGAAGCCCTGGGGGTGCGGATATGACGAGGAGGCTGCGAGGGACCGCGGACGTGGTGGGAAAGTTTCGGGCGATCGCGGACATGAGAAAGCCTTGGGTGACTGCGACGTGGTGAGAAGCCTTGGGTGAGCACGGACGTGGCGGAGAGGTTCTGGGTGGTCGTGGGCGCGGTGAGGAGGTGGGGTGGAGACGGGCGGAGAGATGGGGACAGAGGTGGGTGAAGGGGGCATGTGGTCGCCGCATCAGTGGTCGTCGATGAGAAGTTCGTTCAGTGGCGTGCGGGCTCGCGGGCCCGCCGGGTTCGGCGATTGCTGTGTCGTCTGCTGCGCGGTGAGCCCCGGCTGAGGGGCGGCCGTCGACGGTCGCTCGGGCGCCGGAGCCTGGGCCCGCACCGTGGGGGAGGAAGGCTGGGCTGCCGCGGCCGGCTGCGAGGACTGGGGCGATGCGGCCGGTTGGAAGGCTTCGGGTGAGGCGGCCGGGTGTGGGGACCGGGTCGGCGCGGTCACCTGTGGGACCTGGGGTGATGCGGTCGGTTGTGGGGACCGGGGTGATGTGGCAGGGGGGAGGGGACGGGCCGGGGGCGGTTGGGGGGCCTGGGGCGGCGTGGTCGGTGAGAGGGAGTGGGGCGGTTCGGGGGAGGTGGGAGCGGGGAGCCGGGGGGTTTGGTCTTTGAGGCTCTGGAGCAGGTTCTGCAGCTGGCCGACGTGTCCGTCCAGGGTCTCCAGCACGCGGTCGCCGTGGTGGAGGACCAGGTCGTGCAGGTCGTCGATCCTGCGCCGCTGCACCGTGCAGGCGTCGTCGAGGGCCTGTACGGCCTGCCGGTGTCTTTCCTGGGTCTCCTGCTCCAGGGCCGTGGCCCTGTCGAGGGCCTCGCGCTCGATGGTCTCCGCGAGGGTGCGGGCCTCCGCCACGATCATCACGGCCTCCTGCTCGGCCCGCATGATCGTTTCGTCGGCGGACTGCTGGGCGCGCGCGACGATCCGTGCCGCGCTGTCGCCCGTCGACGGCGACGCCTGGCGGGAGGTGTGGCTGATGGCGGTCAGTTGGACGTTCAGCTGCTCGTTCTCCCAGAAGACCCGGCTGAGGGTGGCCTCCACCTCGCCGAGGAAGGTGTCCACCTCGGCCAGGTCGTAGCCCTCGCGGAGGCGGACGGTGGGGAATACCTTGTTGCGTATGTCGTGAGGGGTCAGCAGCCTGTTCTTACCGCCGAGGTTGGCGGCGGCGTGCATCCCGGACATTCCTCCGGCGGTGGGGGCGGGAGGGTGTTCGTGGTCTCCGTGGCCCATGCATCCTTCACTCATGCCTTGCCTCACCGAGCCTTTCGGGTTTCTTTCCGGGTGAATTGGTGTGGCGGATATGCGGGAGGGGAAACGTCGGTCGCGGAAAATCCGGGTTGGTGGGAATTCGACGGGTGACGGCCGTTCCGGAATGGCATGACCGGCCGGTGGGCTCCCACGCGGTGCCGCCCGGAGCGGAGAGCACGGAAGGCGGGGGGACGCGGATGGCGCCGCGCGGGAGCATCCGGTGCCTACCGGTCGGTCACGGCGGTGTCGTCACCGCAGCAGTGGTCGTCGTGCGCTTCGAGGTCTTCGTGCTCGTGGTCGGTGTGACGGCCGCCGGCGGTGCTCTCCGCGCAGCCGTGGTCGTGGTCGTGGTGGGAATGCTGGGAGTGGGGAACGGCGGGGAAGTCGTCGTTGGGAAGCTGCGCCACGGGAATCCTCCGGCTGCTCTGGGTGACCATTGTCGTCGGTGTTTTTCGCGTCTCCTGGAAGGCGTGCCGGAAACGCTTGTCCGGTAAGGGGAAAGGCGTCGGAAGCGCTTTTCGGGTTTTTTCTGGTTTGTCGGATGGAGTTCTTCGGTGCATCGGCCTCCTGCTGGTCACTGGGGCCGGCTGTTCCAGGAGGGGATGGTCCGCCGGATGTGCCGGGGGCTCAGCCGGTCTTCTCCAGACCGGGCCGGGTGCCGTCCGGGTCGGCCATGAGGCGCAGGAACGACATGGCGCGAGGGGTGGCCGGGTTGCTGAAGAAGGCGTTGGGGGGTTGCTCCTCGAGGATGTAACCGGCGTCCATGAACGCCACCCGATCGGCGACCTCCCTGGCGAAGGGGATCTCGTGGGTGATGATCACCATGGTCATGCCGTAGGCGGCCAGGCTCTTCATGGTCTGGAGCACCTCCGCGCCCAGTTCGGGGTCGAGCGCGGAGGTGGGTTCGTCGAAGAGGATGACCTCCGGCTCCATGGCGAGCGCCCGGGCGATGGCGACCCGCTGCTGCTGGCCGCCGGACAGCCGCGCCGGATACTCGTCGCGTTTGTCGCTCAGGCCGACGTGGGCCAGCAGGCGCTCTCCGGCCTCGATCGCGTAGGACCGGGGCAGGCGCCGTACGGAGATCGGTCCCTCGATGACGTTCTCCAGGACGGTCATGTGCGGGAACAGGTTGAAGTGCTGGAACACCATCGCGGTACGGGTACGGATGTCTCGGATCAGGCGGTTGCGGGAGCGGCTGTGGCCCGGGGACGGGTAGTCCACGGTCCGGCCGTGGACGGTGACGCTGCCCGCGTCGGGTTCCTCGAGAAGGTTCAGGCAGCGGATCAGGGTGGTCTTGCCGGAACCGGACGGTCCCATGATCACCACCACCTCGCCGCTGTGCACGGTCAGGTCCACGCTCCTGAGCACTTCCAGCTCCCCGAAGCGCTTGTGCAGGCCTCGTGCCTCGATGGCGACGGTCCCGGTCACGTGTAGGCCCTCCCCAGTCGCCGCTCCAGCACTTCCTGCCCGACGGACAGGGTGGTGTTGATCAGCCAGTAGACGACGCCCGCCGTCACGAAGGCCTCGACGTATCTGAAGGAGGAACTGCCGACGCTCTCGGCGACCCGGGTCAGCTCCACCACCGTGATCACCGAGGCGAGGGAGGTGTCCTTCATGAGCGCGATGAAGCGGCCGCCGATCGCCGGAGTGGCGACCCGGAGGGCCTGGGGGAAGATGATCCGCCGCAGGGCCAGGCCGTACGTCATCCCCATCGAGCCGGCGGCCTCCCACTGGCCCCTGTCGACGGCGAGGAGGCCGCCGCGGAAGTTCTCGCTCAGATAGGCGCCGGAGTAGAGGGTGAAGGTGAGGATCGCCGACGGGATGGGCGGGATCTGCACGCCGAGCTGGGGGAGCCCGAAGTACACGAGCATGATCTGGATGAGCAGGGGCGTGCCGCGGAACACCGAGACATAGACGATCGCGGCCGCTTTGAGCACGCGATGCCGGGAGACCCTGGCCAAAGTGACGAAGCCGCCCAGTACGAAGCCGAGCGCGAACGACACCACGCCGAGCAGGACCGTGACGGCCACGCCTCTGAGGAGGCTGGGCATCGACAGAGCGAGCAGGTCCATCAAACGCACTCCCTTCAGGTCGTGGGGGTTTCAGCCGGCCGGATTCGCCGGCGTTCTGCGGAGTTCGGCCGCCATGTCGAGACCGTCGAGCCACCGGCGGGAGATGGCCGACAGCGTCCCGTCGCCGATCATGTCGTTGACGGCCTTGTCGACGGCCTGCTTGAAGGCGGGCGAGCCCCTGCGGAAGGACATGGCCAGGACGTAGGTGCGCAGGGCCGGGCCCACGGGGGTGACGGTGAGACCGTTCCTGGCCGCCAGGTAGACGCCCTGGAACCAGGAGACCAGCGCGGCGTCGGCCCGTCCGCGTGAGAGGTCCGTCAGGCCGAGGATGGCGTTGCGGTAGGTCCTGACGTCGGCGTTCGGGATACGGGTGCGGGCGAACTCGGCCTGTACGGTGCCCTCGGACACGGCGATCCGTTTACCGGCCAGGTCGTCGAGGCCGCCGATGGAGGTGTCGCCGGTGCGGACGAAGACGGAGATGCGGTTGACGGCGTAGGGCCGGGAGAAGTCGACCTCCTTCCTGCGCTCCGCGGTGATCGTCTGCCCGGCGATCACGATGTCGAAGCGGCCGGCTTGGACGCCCCCGACGAAGCTCGCGAAGTCGACCCCGATGAACTCCACCCGGGCGATGTTCAGCCGCCTGGCCACCTCGCGGGCGACGTCCACGTCGTAGCCGGCCGGGCGGGTGCCGCCGTCGAGGAAGTTCCACGGCGGATTGGCCTCGGTGAGGGCCACCCGCAGGGAACCCGCGGCGCGTACCCGTTCCAGGGTGTCGCCGCCCGGCGGTCCGGAGCACGCGGTGGACGTCACGCACATCAGGACCACCAGGGCGAGCACGCCCGTGACGGTCTCTCGGGAGAGGAGTCTCCTGATCATCGTCCGGTGACCTCCATGGTCGCGAGCGCGCGACCTCCACGGCGACGGTGGGGCGTTCGGCGCGCCACCCCATTGGTTTTCCTACGTTCGGTGACCTTTTCGACGCCGTGCGTAGCGACTTTCGGGCGGCGTCTTCCCCTGTTGACGATCATGACTGGGTCCGGGCCTTCGGGGTGGGGGAGCGGGGGGGTGGGCGGCTCATCCTCGCGGGGACAGGTAGTGCGGCCCGTGCGGATCGGTGCAGTGGCCGGCGTCGACGCATTCGTTCTCTCCTGTCTCGCCGTCCGGGGCGAGGTCGACCTGGAGGGTGGTGTGCGTGATCCCGTAGGAGCGGGCGAGCAGGCTCTGCAGGCGGCGCCGTACGGCGTGGGAGTCGCTCTCCGGGCGGACGAACACGTGCGCCGATAGGGAGGAGTAACCGGAGGTGAGCTCCCAGACGTGCAGGTCGTGGACCTCGGCGACGTCGAACTGGCTCGCGAGCCGCGCGCCTATCTCCGCGGGGACGAGCCCGGAGGGCGCGGCCTGCAGGAAGATCCGGCCGGTTTCGCGGATGAGGCCGTACCCCGCCTTGAGCATGAGCGTCGCCACGACGAGGGTCGCCACGGCGTCGGCCCGGGTGAAACCGGTCAGCAGGACGACCAGCCCGGACACGGCGGTGGCGATGAAGGCGTAGAGGTCGTTGAGGATGTGCTGGAAGGCCCCTTCGACGTTGAGGCTGGATCTGTCGGCCCGGCTGAGCAGCCAGGCCACCGCGATGTTGACGACGATGCCGGCCAGCGCGGTGGCCAGCACCAGGTTGCCCTCGACCTCGGGTGGTGTGATGAGCCGCCGGACCGCCTCGTAGAGGAAGAGGCCGGCGAGCAGCAGCAGGGTGGCGCCGTTGAGCTGTGCCGACAGGATCTCGGCGCGCTTGAGCCCGTAGGTGAAACCGCCCCGGGGTGGGCGGGTCGCCAGCCGCATCGCCACCAGGGCGAACACGATCGAGGCGGAGTCGGTCAGCATGTGGCCCGCGTCGGAGATCAGCGCCAGGGACCGGGCGAGGAGCCCGACGACGACCTCGCCCGCCATGAAGAGGGTCAGCAGGGCGAGGGCGGCGGTCAGGTAGCGCCGGTCGGCGTCGGCCGAAACCCCGTGCCCGTGCCCATGTCCATGTCCATGCCCGTGTCCCTGCTGGCGGCCGTGGTCCTGTGCGCGTCCCGGTCCCGGTCCCTGTCCCTGTCCCTGTTTGAGGCTCCACTCGTGCTCGTGCCCGTGGGCGTCTTCCGGCTTCCCGGGCTCCCGGCGTCGTATCCGCGCGGGCGCGGGCCCGCGTTCGTGCCCGTGCCCGTGTCCGTGACCGTCATGGTGATCATGCCGGTCGCCTTCGTGGTGCGATGAGTCCATGGGACCTCCTCCGGCGGGCGGCGCTAACGGATCTCGTCGGTGAATCCCACGTCCTGGGGATGGGGGGCGTGGCGGACGTGGGACAGGCCGAGGTCCAGCAGCATCCGGATGTGGGAGTCGTCGAGGCGGTGGTAGGCCATGCGCCCGGACCTGCGCACCCGTACGACGTGGTGGGCGCGGAGCAGGCGCAACGTGTGTGAGACCGCCGACTCGCTGTGCCCGCACGCCGCGGCGATGTCGCACACGCACATCTCGCCGCCCTCCAGCAGCGCGATGATCACGCGCAGGCGCCCCGGATCGGACAGCAGGTCGAAGACTCTGGCCAGCTCTTCGATCGACGTCGTCTCGGGCATCGCCTCGGCCACCGCGAGGACCCGGTCCGGATCGACCATTCGTACGGCGCAGCCATCGGATTCGGTAACGACATATGAAGCTCTGCTCATATGAAGAAGCGTAGAGAGCGTTTCTGGTTATCGCCAGATCCGGTTACCTGAGAATTGCCGGATGGTTCGATCCGGCGCATGAATAAAGTATAGATCGCGTCATTTGATGGGAATTGCGAGATGGGATGACGGCGCTCTCTCACGAGGTGGGAGAGGGGGTCGGTGCTGTTCTCGGTGGCGCGGTGAGCGCTCGACCGGGCATCGGGAATGGCATTTAGCGGCTGATTTCATCACCTCGAATACATAGCCCGATGTGAGGTTTCTTTCCGTTCTGTCGCTCCGGATGGAACCCTGAGTAGGAAGGGTGCTCCGGGCGCCGCCGTCGGCCGGACCGAGGACCGAGGGGGAGGGGCGGCGACGCGCGCTGGACGGCAGACGCGCACTGGACGGCAGGCGCCCCGATCTGGTTCAGCCGGCCCTTCCGCCGCCCCGCCGACCGATGCCTGGACCGCTGAACCCGTGATCCGGCCGCGTGTCCCCGGCCGACGCGGCGGGCCGAGTGGCCGGGGTACGCGGCGGGGGTACGCGGTGGGTGAGGCTCAGGCGGGCTGTTCGCCGCCCTGCCGGGGGGCCGCCTGGGCCCGCAGCCTGGCGGCCTGCTCCTCCAGCTGCCGTGCCTGCTCTTCGAGAGAGACGGCGGAGGCGGGCCGGGCGGCCGGAGCGGGCTGGGCCCGGGGCTCGTCCTCCTCGTGCAGCTTGGTCGTCTCCGCCTTGAACACGCGTAGAGACCGGCCGATCGAACGGGCCATGTCCGGCAGCTTCTTCGAACCGAAGAGCACCACCAGGACGAGGGCGATGATGAGGATCTCACCGGCTCCCAGATCTGCCATGACGCATCCTTACCTGTGACAAGAAGTCTTCCGTCATCGATCGTACGTGCAGGTCCGGCCGCTCCCCGGCGCGGCCTCGGCCTGTCCGCCCGTCCCGGAGACGGCGGCGACGGCCCGGCTTCTCCGGGAGTTCGCCGGGGGGCGAGGGTTCGGTGGCCGTCGATCACGGCAGAATAGGGGCAGGAGGATCCCGCCCAGAGAAAGCAGCCCCCATGGACTTTCGTGATGATGCGGACCTCGACGCCTCCCAGGTGGAAGACGTTGGCGGCGGTGGCGGCGGTGGTGGCGGGTTCTCCGGCGGAGGGCTCATGATCGGCGGTGGCGCCATCGGCATCGTCGCGCTGGTCGTGGCACTGCTCCTGGGAGTCGACCCCAGCGCTTTGCTCGGGGGTGGCGGCGGTGGCGGAGATTCCCGGCCCGCCGTACCGGCTCCGACCGCGGATCTGGGCAGCCGGTGCCGTAAGGGCAGCGACGCCGACCAGTCGGAAAAGTGCCGGGTGGTCGGGGTGGTCAACAGCGTGCAGGCCTACTGGCGCAAGGCGCTCACCGAGCGCGGCAAGGAGTCGTACCGCGACGCCAGGACCATTCTGTTCACCGGTTCGGTGAACACCGGCTGCGGTCAGGCCGGTTCGGAGGTCGGCCCGTTCTACTGCCCCGCCGACGGCCGGGCCTACATCGACCTGGGCTTCTTCGACGAACTGGAGAGCCGCTTCGGCGCCAAGGGGGGACCGTTCGCCCAGGCGTACGTGATCGCCCACGAGTACGGCCACCACGTGCAGAACCTGATCGGCACCTCGCGGCGGGTCGGCAACGACCGGCAGGGGGCGCAGAGCGCCTCGGTCAGGCTGGAGCTTCAGGCCGACTGCTACGCCGGGGTGTGGGCGAAGAACGCCGTCGACACCGGGTTCTACGAGGGGCCGTTCTCCTCGGCGGACATCCAGGAGGCGCTGGACGCCGCGGCGGCGGTCGGCGACGACAGGATCCAGCGGCGCACCCAGGGCAGGGTCGATCCGGAGGGCTGGACGCACGGCAGCGCCGAACAGCGGGTGAAGTGGTTCACCACCGGTTACGAGACCGGTGCCCCCACCCGGTGCGACACCTTCTCCGGCGGCATCTGACACCCTCCGGCGGCACCCGGCACCCGGCACCCGGCACCCGGCACCCGGCACCCGGCACCCGGCACCGATCGGTCGCCTGGTCCGGGGAGTTCAGAGGGGGCCGTCGTCCGGCGCGGGCGTGACGGCGAAACCGCGGCGGAGGGCCGACAGCCCGGCCTCGAACCAGGCGTCGTAGTAGGAGGTGCTCGCCGACCGTGTGGCGGGGCCGTCACCGGGCGGCGTGCCGACCTGTGCCAGGGCGTGTCCCAGGACGAAGACGGCCACCGACTGGAAGGCGAACTGGATCCGTTCGACGGTGACGCCCGCGTGGTCGACGGTTTCGAGGATCGGGGTCAGGAGCGCTTCGGCGGTCGCGGGGCTGACCGGGTGGGTGGCGAGCAGCGGCACCGCGGCAGGGTGGCCGAGCAGTACGTCGCGGTAGCGGTGACCGAAGCCGGCCAGGGCGTCGGTCCAGGGGGTCCCGGGGGCGGGCCGCGTGGCCGCCCCCGCGGTGAGGTGGTCGACCACGGCGGCCAGCATGGCGTTCTTGTTGGGCACGTGCCGGTAGAGGGCCATGGCCTCGACGCCGAGAAGCGCTCCGACCCGTCGCATGGACAGCCCGTCGAGGCCCTCGGCGTCGATCACGGCGAGGGCCGCCGCGATGATCTTCTCCTCGCTCAGGACGGCGGGCCGCCCGCCTCGTGATCGTTGTGGTGCGCTCATCCGCCCAGCGTAGTGACGCTCACACCGACCAGCATGACCAGGCACAGCACGCCCACCACCATGTGCTGGACGTCGATGACCACGGCGCGGCCCTCGGTGGGCAGGATCTTCCAGGTGCGTGCGTATTCGCGCAGGTAGGCCTCGCGCTGGGCGGCGAAGCTGATCCCGAAGTAGGGCAGCCACCAGCTGACGACGTGCCCGGCCACCGTCAGGAGGGTGAGGACCAGCGCCACGACGTTCGCCTCCAGCGCGATCGCGACGGCGATCGCCGCGAAGACCGGGTAGTTGACGGCGGCCATCGTGAGCCGTTCGCGCACCGACTGGGCCTCCAGGTCGTTGAAGGGGAACATGGGCACCCACTCGGTGACGACGAGGTAGGCGACCATGACGAGGGGGGTGACGAGGGCGAGCGTGTGCATGCGGTACCTCTCCTATTTGTTTATGGCGTAAGTTTACGTCATAAACAAATAGGAGATCCGGCCTCTCCGGGCAGACGGACCTTTCGGGAGGGGCGGAGTCCGCCGTCCAGAGGTCCGTGGCAGGTGGAGGGCGGGTCGTTTCCGCCCGCGGAGGCCGGTTCTCGGTGCATCCGCCGATCACGGCAGTTCCTTGCACACAACCGGCGATCACTGAAAGTAAGATCACGAAAGTGAAGAGTAGTCAGATGGTGTCCCGGCTCACGAGAGCGGCGACCGGCGGACCGCGCCGCGTCGTGCTGTTGATCGGGCAGCTGGGACTCGGCGGCACCGAGAAACAGGTCTTCCTCCTGGCCACGGGACTGGTCCGCAGGGGGGTCAGGGTCACCGTGGTGACACTGCACTCGGAAGGCCCCTATCGTGACGAGCTCGATCGCGCGGGTGTCGCGGTGCACAACGCCGGGTTCGTCGGGCTGTCGGCGGGCCTGACGGCCTTCTGCCGCAACCTGCTGGCGACGGCGCGCCTCGTCAGGCTGATACGGCGGCTCAGGCCGGACGTGCTGCACGCCTTCCTGTACCACGCCTACGTGATCGGCGTGCCGCTCGCCAGGCTCGTCCGGGTGCCCGTCGCGGTGGCGGGGCGGCGCAGCCTGAGCGACTTCAAGCAGGGCCGACGCTGGATCTTCGCGCTGGAGCGCGTGACCACCCGGCTGACGCAGCATGTGGTGGCCAACGCCGCCGCGGTCGCCGAGGACGCCGAGACGGTGGAGGGCATCGCCCCCGAGAAGCTCAGCGTGATCTACAACGGCCTGCCCGAATCGGCCTTCTCCCCCGTCGCGCCCGCCCGGATCGTCACCGACCTGCCGGTCGTGTTCAGCCCGGCCAACCTGAAGACGTACAAGGGCCATCACTTCCTCATCGAGGCCGTCGCCCTGCTCGCAGCCCGGGGCACACCGTGCACGCTGGTGATCGCGGGTGAGGGACCCACGCGCGAGGCGCTCCTGCGGCAGGCGGCGGACGCGGGCGTCGACCTGCGCCTGCTCGGCGAGCGCAGGGACATCGCGGCGCTGATGAACCGGGCCTCCGCGGTGGCGCTCGCCTCACTCTACGAGGGGATGAGCAACGCGATCATGGAGGCGATGGCGGCGGCCAGGCCGATCGTCGCCACCGCGGTCGGCGGGACCGGCGAACTGCTGAACGGGCGCGGCCTGCTGGTTCCCCCCGCCGACCCCCGGGCCCTGGCCGACGCACTGGAGCGCGTGCTGCACGATCCCCACCTGGCCGCCTCCCTCGGCGCCACCGCGCGCGCCTGGGCGCGGGACAACCTCACCGTGGACACCATGATCAGCCGGCACCTGGGTCTCTACCGGCGCCTCCTGGAGAGGCGATGCGCGGGATAGCGGACGCCGTCTCCCAGGCCGTCCGCCGGCGGGACACGACCGTCACGCGTCTGATCCACCTGCTTCTGACCCGCCTGACGCTCGTCGTGGCCGGCGGCCTGACCAGCGTCATCGTGGCGCGTGTCCTGGGACCGGCCGACCGGGGCGCCTACTGGGTGATCGTCACGATCGCGACCACGGCGACGGCACTGGGAAACCTGTCGGTCGAGCAGTCGCAGACCACCCTGTGGACACGGGAGGCCGACCGTCCGGCGATCACGGCGAACGCGCCGTGGCTGGGCCTCGCCGTCGGCTCCGTGGCCGTGTTCTTCGCCGTGCTCATCACCGTGCTCGCCGCGGTGTTCCTGCCGGGCACGGGGGCGATGCCCGTCACGGACCGGTCCTCGCTGGCCTGGGGACTGGCGGCCGTACCGTTCATGATGGCGATCGTCTACGTCAACAACGCGCACGTCCTGCACGCCCGCACCGGCGTCGTCAACCGGGGGACGCTGGCCGGGGCGGCGGTTCAGTGTTCGGCGCTGGTGGCCCTCGGGGTTCTCGGACGTCTCACCGTCGAATGGGTTGTGATCATCTGGACCGTCTCGGCGGTGACGAACCTCGCGGTGCTGCTGCCGTCCCTGCCGGTGCGCCTGCCGCGTGACCGGCCGCTGATCCGCCGCACGCTGTCGTGCGGGCTGCGCTACCACCCCGGCTCCGTCTGCAACTTCCTGCTGCTCCGGTCCGACGTCCTGGTCCTCAACGCGATGAGCACCCCGACGGCGGTGGGGATCTACTCCATGGCGGTGGTGCCCACCGAGCTGTTGCGGGTCATGGCCGACACGGTGGTCCAGGTCGTGCTGCCCCGGCAGATGGAGGCCGGCGAGGAGACGGCCGCGCTGTACACGGCGCGGGCGATCCGGATCACCGTCGCCCTGTCCGTCGTACCGGTCGCCCTGTTCTGCCTGGCGGGCCCGGCCCTGGTGGTCGCTGTCGTCGGCCCGGCCTTCGCCGGGTGCGTCGTCCCGATGCTGGTGCTCGCGCCGGGCGTGGCGGCCGTCGCGGTGGCGCGCCCGGCCGCGGCTCACCTGCTCCGGCTCAACCTCCCCGTCCGCACCTCGCTGATGTACGGCGGAGCCCTGCTGGTGAACCTCGTCCTGAACATCCTGCTGATCCCCGGAACGGGGGTGACCGGGTGCGCGCTGGCGTCCACGGTCGCCTACACGGCGCTCGCCGCGGCCCAGGTGGGCTGGTTCGCGCGCTCGACGGGGGTCCCCCTGCGGCGGCTGGTCCCGGGCGCCGTGGAGGTGCGCGAGATCGCCCACCGGCTCAGCGGGCTCGGCGGGCTCGGCGGGCTCGGCGGGCTCTCAGTCCGCGCGCCGGAGGCCGGACCGCTCCACGAGGTGCCGGACACGTCGTCCCGTGGGAGGCCGGACACGCCGTCGGCTGAGAGGCCGGGGACACCGTCGCGGGATCCCGCTCCCTGAGCAGGGTCCCCAGTCCGACCCAGAACGGTGCGCTGACCATCAGGTTCGCCAGAAAGTTGCCGAACAGCAACACGACCGCGTAGGCCGCGACCGTCCCGGCCAGGACCTGCTCGCAGGCGCCCGTGGCCCGGCGGATCCCCCGGCCGACGAGCAGCGCCAGCAGCAGCGCGGAGGCGACGCCCGTCTCGGCGGCCAGCCGCAGGTAGTCGTTGTGCGTGTTGATGAAGATGCCCGGCTCGGGGGAGCGGGCGGCGCGCTCGGGGAAACCTCCGTAGCCTATTCCGCGCAGTGGGTGCTCGCCGATCAGCCGGAGGGCGAGGAGCGCGGATTCCCTCCTGACCTCGTTGTTGTGCTCCAGTTCGGCGGTGCTGCGCCCGCCGCCGCTCACGTCGAACGTCCCCGGTGCTGTGGCGGCCGCCACCGCCATGACCGCGATCGCGAGCACGAGCAGGAAACGGGCGGGACGCGAGACGCGCAGCAGGGCCGTGGCGGCCACACCCGCCACGGCCGCGAACAGCGCGCCCCGCGACTGGGTGGCGACGAGCGCGACCAGCGTGATCACGCCGGGAGCGGCCCAGAGCGGCGCGCGCCTGACGCAGGCGATCCCGAAGGACGCCACTGTGGGGAGCACCAGCAGGGCCCCCAGATAGTTCGGGTTCAGCTCGAACCCCTGCAGCCGGGTCCCGGCCTCGGCGTCGCCGACGAGCAGGGCCGCCGCCGCGACGCAGGCGCCGGACCACACGATCACCGTCAGCAGCCGCCACACGGGGGGTGACACGACGACGGAGACGGCGAAGATCGCCAGTCCGGCCGTCACCTGCATCATGTCGTGAAAGGCGTCGTGACTCGGCCCCCGCATGCCGGAGGGAAAGGCCCAGCCGGTCACCAGCAGCAGGGCGAGGACAGCCGTGATCATGTGCTCGGGGCCGACTTCGAGCCGTCCGGGGGACCCCAGGCACACGGCGGCCGTCACGAGCGCCAGCAGCGGGGTGCTCCACCAGGGCAGCCCCAGTGCGCCACCGGCGACGGCCAGCGCCGGCATGAGCAGCCCGCCGCGCCACGGACGCCGGACGAACACGAGCCCGCAGAGCCCGCTGAGCGCCGCGACCGTCGGCCAGGGAAACCACAGAACTCCGGCGATGAGGAAAGGCGTCACAGCCATTGCCGGAACAACGAATGAATTCGGCGAAGGCGGTTTCAACGGTGTGAATCCCGCCGTCATGACAGGCGTCCCACCGGGCGGTGTCTCCGCCTCCGGTGCCGGTCCCGCCACGGGAGGCGCGTACCCAGCGTGTTGCCGAAAGGCCTCCGTGCCATGGTCTATAACGTATCGCAGTCGGCTGATCACATCGCGAACGCGATGCCGGGCGCGGCCGGGCGGGCGATGAGGAGAAAACGTACGAAGACACAGCGGTGCGACCACCCGGCACGGGTGAAACGGGCTTCGGGTCATTCATTCCGGGCGCCGTGGTTTCCGTGGTTTTCCATGTTTCTTGCGTTTCCTGCATTTCCTGTGTTTTTCATCGGCCATCGTCGCGAGAGGTGAACCTCCGCAGTGAACCTGCTCTCCTGCCTGGGGCTCGTATGGAAGAACCGGCGGTTCGTCGCCGGGGCGCTGGTGCTGTCCGTGGTGACGGCACTGGTGCTGACGGCCGTAACCGTCCCCACCTACGCCGCGAGCGTCTCCATGCTGGTCTCCGCCAGCAACCAGGAAGGGGGCACCATCACCGCCTACCAGGCGGCCCTGCTCTCCCAGCAGCGCATGCAGTCGTACGCGAACCTGCTCACCAGCAGAAGGGTGGTCCGGGCCGTCGCCGGGGAAGGTGACGTGGAGGAACTGCGCAAGCGCATCGAGGCGGAGGCCGTACCCGACACCGTGCTGCTGCGCGCCACCGTCACCGACGACGATCCGCGCCGCGCCGCGTACCTGGCCGACTCCCTCAGCCGGGCCTTCGCGAGACTGATCGACGATCTCGAATGCCCGGCCCAGTGCCCGGACGGGGCGAAGGTGAGCGTCTCCGTGGTCGACCGGGCGGAGGTGCCGGTCACGCCGATCAGCCCGCGCCCGCTGGTCAACGTCGGGCTGGGCGCGCTGATCGGCCTGGTGGTCACGGTGGGGGCGATCATCGTGGGAGACCGGCTGAACACGACGATCAGGACCCCGGAGGGACTGCGGGAGGCCGCCGGGGTGCCGGTGCTCGGTGAGATCGGCCACGAGCGCGCCGCCCGGCCGTACCCGCTGATCGCCGGGCGTGGCGAGCCCCTCCCGCAGGCCGAGGCCCTCCACACGCTGCGGGCGAACCTGCAGTTCATGGAGACGGGGCACCGGCCCAGGTCGCTGGTGGTGACCGGTTGCCTCCCCGGCGAGGGCGCCTCCTCGGTCTGCGCCGCCCTCGCCGCCGTCCTGGCCGAGGCGGGATGGCGGGTGACCCTGGTCGACGGTGATCTGAGGCGGCCCAGTCTGGGCGCCTACCTGGGGGTCGGCGACCGGCCGGGGCTGACCGACGTGCTGGCGGGCCGGGTGGAGACGGCCGCGGCGACGCGTCGCTGGGACGGGCCGTCGGGGCGCCTGGCCGTACTGCCCAGCGGGCCGCTGCCGGCCAGCCCGAGCGTGCTGCTCGGCTCCGGGAGGATGCGTCTGCTGATCGACGAGCTCGCCGGAGCCTGCGATCTCGTGATCGTCGACACGCCGCCCCTGCTGTCGGTCGTCGACGCGGCGGCGCTCGCGGCGAACTGCGACGGGGCGCTGCTGGTCGCCAGGCACGGTGTGCCGCGGCAGCAGGACCTGGCGCGGGCCGTGGGCCTGCTGTCCTCCGTCGGCGCACGCCTGCTGGGAACCGTGCTGAACTTCGCGCCCGCCCACCGGGCCGACGCCCGGGACTACACCGCCCGTGCGCCGGTGGACCCGGCCCTGGATGTCGTCTCGCCCCCGGCGGGCGCCTGAGCCTCCCGTGCCGGTGCCGTCAGAGGGCCGCGAGGGATTCCAGGGCGGGTAGCGCGGCGGCGAGGGCGGTGCGCTGGTCCGGGGGGAGGGCGGCGATGCGGGCGGTGAAGAAGGCCGAGCGGTCGTCGCGGAGCCGGGCGAGGCGGGCGCGTCCCTCCTCGGTGAGGGTGAGCAGGGACGCGCGCCGGTCGGCGGGGTCGGGGGTGCGGGACAGCAGGAGCCGGGTCTCCAGACTGGCGACCAGCCGGCTCTGCGTGGGGGCGCTGACGCCCTCGTGGGTCGCCAGGTCGACCAGGCGGACCGGGCCCAGGGCGTCCACGGCCGCCAGTGTGGAGACCTGGCCCGCGGTGAGCGTCTGCGGGGCCTGCTGGCGGGCACGGCGGGTCAGGCGGGCCAGCGTGACACGCAGCCGGTCGGCGAGTTCGGCGTCGGTGAGTGTGACGTTGGGTGATTCGTCGATCATGCGGCCTTCCACTACCTCGGTCATGATTCGCCCACGGTAACCGCCTTCCGGGGCATGGGGTCATCCTCGTGCACATATCGGCCGCCGCGCAGTAGCGACGCGACGGCGGCGGCCAGTGAGATGACGATCGCGAGGGTGAAGACGATGACCAGGCCCTGGTGGAACGGGCCGGAGATGAGATGCGGGAAGTAGGAGCGGCCGGTGAGCGCCCCGGCGTCGGACGGGCCGAGCCTGGCGAGCGTTCCGGTCGGGGCCAGCAGGCTCTCGATCGGGTTGTAGCCGAGGAAGGCCGCGAACAACGTGCCGACCGGCGGCAGGCCGCCGATCTCCGCGGCGATCCCGGACGGTACGCCGTGCTGGACGAGGCCCGCGGTGAGCGTGCGGGGAAGTGTGTTCGACAGGCCCGCGATCATCAGGGAGAAGAACACGCCGATCGACAGGACCATCCCGGCGTTGGTGAACGTCGCCACCATCCCGGAGGCGGCGCCGCGCTGACCGGCCGGGACGGCGTTCATGATCGCGGTGGTGTTGGGGGCGGCGAACAGCCCGGAGCCCACCCCGTTCAGGAAGATCAGCAGCCCGAACAGCCAGTACGGGAAGTCGGTCGGGATGAGCAGCAGCCCGGCGAAGGCCAGCGCGGACAGCACCAGCCCGCCGGAGGACAGCGCCCGCGCGCCGTACCGGTCGGACAGGTGTCCCGAGACGGGACCGGCCACCAGGAACCCGACGGTCAGCGGCAGCAGGTAGATGCCCGCCCACAGCGGGGTGTCCTCGAAGTCGTAGCCGTGCAGTGGCAGCCAGATCCCCTGCAGCCAGATGATCAGCATGAACTGCATGCCGCCGCGCGCGATGGCGGTGAGCAGCCCGGCGGTGTTCCCGGCGGCGAAGGCGCGGATGCGGAACAGCTCCAGGTGGAACATCGGCTGCGGCACCCGGGTCTCGATCACGCAGAACGCGGCCAGTACGGCGACGCCGCCCACGATCCCCGCGATCACCCACGGGTTCGTCCAGCCCATGGCGTGCCCGCCGTACGGCTGGATGCCGTAGGTGACGGCGGCCAGCAGGGCCGTCAGCCCGATGGCGAACGTGGCGTTGCCGAGCCAGTCGACGCGGGCGTGGGAGGCCCGGCGGGCGGTCTCCCTGAGCGACCTGTAGGCCCAGAGCGTCCCCGCGATGCCGATCGGCGCGGAGGCGAAGAACACCAGGCGCCAGTCGATCTCGCTGAGCAGGCCGCCCGCGACCAGTCCGATGAAGCTGCCTGCGATCCCGGCGACCTGGTTGACGCCCATCGCCATGCCCCGCCGCCCGGCGGGGAAGGCGTCGGTGAGGATGGCGGCGGAGTTGGCCATGAGCAGCGCGCCGCCGATGCCCTGGAACACCCGCCAGCCGATCAGCCACAGCGCGCCCCCGTCGCCCTGGAACGGGTCGAGGGCCAGGGCGAGGGTGCCGACGGTGAACACCGCGAACCCGGCGTTGTACATCCGGACGCGGCCGAACATGTCGCCGAGGCGGCCGAGCGTCACGACGAGGACGGCCGAGACGAGCATGTACCCCATCAGGATCCACAGCAGGTAGCTGACGTTGCCCGGTTGCAGCGGGTCGAGGTGGATGCCCCGGAAGATGGCCGGCAGAGAGATGATCACGATCGACGAGTTGACGGTGGCGAGCAGCATGCCCAGCGTGGTGTTGCTCAGCGCGACCCAGTGATACTGCTTCGTCCGCATGAGTGACCCCTCAGGGGATTAGTTGCTTATGCTAACTAACAATAACCGCGCCGGAATCACCGGAAAAGTCTTTTCGGGGACGGCGATCCAAGGGTCCGGAGGGTCCGGAGCGATGATCTGCGGGGGACGGAGGGCCCGGGGTACGGCTCCGCCTGCGAGGGAAGGCCGCCCGCCCCCGGCCGGGTGTGACATCACCGAGGCGGGCCGAGGTCGTCCCGGGGCGGGAGCGGGAGCGGGAGCGGAGGTCGTCAAGGTCCGCGGGTCGCCGGGGCCCGCAGGTCGCCGCGGTCGGTGGCGGGCGCACGGCGGGTCACTTCTGGAGCACGTCTTCGGGGGCGCCGGTGCCGGAGCCGGGGCCGGGTGGTTCGGGGCCGGGTGGTTCGAGTTCGTCGGTTCAAGACCGGAACGGCCCGGTGGTGGGAGAGGTCCTTCGAGCCTCTTCCACCACCGGGCCGTCGGTTCACGGCGGTGGATCACCCGGGGGTGATCTCACACGACCTGGTGGATCTCTTCGCGGACCGGTCTCGGCCGGTCGGTGGGACGGCCGCCGGTCCGGTCAGCCGGCGGTCGCCGTTCGGTCATCAGCCGACGGTCGCCGTTCGGTCAGCCGGCGACGCGGCCGTCGATTCCGGCGCCGGGGACGGCCCTGGCCTTCTGGGTCCTGGCGGTCACCGCGGTGCCGGCGCCGGGCAGGTTCTTGCTGTAGGCGTAGACCACGGCGGCGGTGGCGATCGCCCCGGTGTTCAGCGCGAGGGCCTTGTCGCTGATGTTGGCGATGGTGTCACAGGCCTGGTGGTAGCAGCTGTCGTAGGGCGCTCCGGCGGTGCCGCCGAACAGCTTCGCCTCCTCGGCCGTCTTGATGCCCTCGGCGCCGGTGAACAGTCCTCCGGAGGGGATGCCGACCGCGATGAACGGGCCGTAGTCGGAGCGGCCGTCGAAGTCGGTGCCGTTGTGGCCCTGGCGCAGGGTGTCGTAGTACTTCTCGAACAGCTTCTCGATCTCGTCGGAACCGGCGGGACCGGCCGGGGCGCCGGTGGCGTCCGAGTCGTCACCGTCGTAGATCTTGAGGGCGTAGTTGGTCGAGGCGACCATGTCGAAGTTGAGGTACAGCTTGATCTTGGCGAGCTGGTCGGCGGCCAGGTCACCGACGTAGAACTGCGAGCCGAGCAGGCCCAGCTCCTCGCCGCTCCACCAGGCGAAGCGCAACTTGTTGACGGTGGGGATCCTGCCGAGCGCCTCGGCGACGGCGAGGTTGGCCGCGCTGCCGGAGCCGTTGTCGTTGATGCCGGGACCGGCGAGCACCGAGTCCAGGTGGGCGCCGATCATGACGACCTTGTTCGGGTCGCCCCAGCGCGAGTCGGCGATCACGTTGTAGGTCGTGCGGCTCTCACTGGTGGTGTCGGTCTTGAGGTGCACCACCGTACCCGCGGAGGAGGCCAGGTCCTGGCCGACGGCGAAGCTCACTCCCACGACGGGGAGGGCGATGTCGGGGGAGGAGAGCGTGCCCTGGAGGGTGGCGGTACGGCCCGGCTGGCCCTCGTTGAGGATGATGACCGCCGAGGCGCCCGCCGCCTTGGCGTTGCGTGCCTTGATGGCGAAGGTGCAGGTGCCGCGCTGGACCAGCGCGATGTTGCCCGGGGTGAAGCCGGCGAAGTCCGCCGCCTCGCAGCCGGAGGTCGAGCCGGGCTCCGGGCTCGGCGGCAGGGTCAGGTCCACGTTCTGCACGGTCGCGGTGACGTCGCCGGAACCGGAGTAGGTCATGGTCGCGAACTCGCCGAGCGACGAGCCGTCCGGCGGGGTCGGGGTGTAGGTCCTGGGGTTGGGGGAGATCCGCGCCAGCGACGCGGCCGAGTTCTCCGAGAAGAAGCCGAACTCGAACGGCTGGAGGGTGACGTTGTAGCCCGCCTTGCGGAGCTTGCCGGCGACGTAGTCACGGGAGGCGTCGTGTCCGCTGGTACCGGCGGCACGGGTTCCGTGGTTGGCGTTCGCGATGTTCTGCAGCGCCCGCAGGTGGTTTTTGACCGTGGGGGCGGTGATCGAGTCGATCAGCCTGTTCTGGGCGGCGCTCGGACCGGGCTCGGCCTGGGCCGGCGCGATCAGGGCGAGGGGGAGGCTGAAAGCCGCGGCCAGGGTGGCGACGCGGATCACGCCTCTGCGTGATTTCATGCGCATTTAGGATCCTCCACTGCTGTGAAGTACGGAAAAGTCCCCCGAAGCGCCGCTGAATGAAATCCGTTAGGTGACGCTGAACGGAACTTAACCGTCCGGCGGCCTTAAGGAAAGAGTCTTTACTGAGAAAACGGCGCACCGAGAACCCCGGTGCGCCGCCGACCTGCGTGATTCGGTCCGTCAGTCGTCGTGGATATCGCCCGGATTGCAGTAGTCGATCTGGTCGGTAGTCTTGAACGGGCCGTTGATGATCTTCCTGACGAACTTCCCGGTCTCCAGGATCTCCTCCGCCGAGGCCTCGTAGGTGAACTCCTGGCCGGCCTGCAGCCGCCGGTCACCGATCAGGACCGCCCTGTGGACCCGGTAGATCGGGGCCCACGGACAGCAGTAGTAGTGGCTGGCGGTCACCGAGACGTCGCCGCGCTCGATCCCCTGGTTGATGTCCTCCTGGTAGCGCAGGGTCTGGGCGGGGTTGGGGTCGTGCCGCCACAGCTCGGTGATCGACTCGATGGCGCGCGCGTCCCTCTTCCACCGGTCCAGGGTCTTCCGGTCGGTGAGACACCACGGGTCGAAACCGGGCTGGCCGGGACGCGGCAGCTTCTTGCGGGGCTGCCCGGTGGCGGTGCCGCCCTGGGCGGGGGTGTCGTCCCGGCCGCCGTGGCCGGGCACGCCGTACGTCTTGAGCAGGGTGGGCATCGCCACGAGCTGACCCAGGTGGTGGTAGGTCTCCAGGGCGCGCCGCAGGCGTTCCTCGATGAGCTCGTGCAGCTGGGCGTCGGCGGTCGGCGAGTACATGTTGGCCGCGTAGTCCGCGGCGGTGGCGGCCTCGGCCGCGATCTGCCGCAGCCGGTCGCGGTCGGCGTGCCGCTCCTCGGGCACGCCCGCCGCCTCGAGCAGCGCCAGCGCCAGCTCCGCGTGCTCCTTGATCGCGGCACCCGCCGCGATCATCGCCTCCAGATGGGCGCGCGGGCAGGGCTCGACCTCCACCCAGCCGGGCAGGTCGGCGGGCAACGAGCCCGGATCGGAGATCTTGAAGCCGGGGTTGGCCGCGGCCTGGCGGGCCAGCGACAGCCATCCCTCCACCTGGCCGAAGAACGCCCACACCTGCTCGGCGGTGACCTTCGGCAGATAGCCGACCGTCCGCGCGTCCGCCCGATAGTCGGCCTCGATCATCTTGTCGCCGAGAGTCTGCAGGACGAACGCGTTCCAGGCGTACAGCTGCTGCGCCGAGACCGCCTCGGAGGCGCTCCACGGATCGATTCCCTCGACCGCCAGCCCCCTGCGGAGGACCTCCACCTCGTCGAGCACCTGGTAGACACCGATGCCGGCCTTCTGTACCGACTCCAGGGTGGTGGCCGGAACCTCGTTCTTGAACCCCGCGATGACGCGCGTCAGTAATCCCGGCTTCTCAGACATTCGTCTCCCATCATTGCCTCGTCAGATAACTGACGTGTGATCGGCGACCAGGGTTCCCATTTTCAAGGGGGCGCCGTACGGCGAATCAGGCGATAAGCCATTGGTCCTGTGAATATGACGGGCGATATCCGGCCGGTGACCATCCGCGATGGGACGTGACGCGCGGGACGGAACGCGGCACGGTGGAATGGCAAGAAACGGTGCAGAACGGAAAGGGGCGCCTTTTCTATGACACCGGTACGACTAGGTGTTCTTCTCGTCTTCCGGGATGGGGCTGTTCTGCTCGCGGACGTACTCCAGCAGGTCGGCCTCGTCGATGACCTCGTCGGCGGGCGGGGCGGTGACGGCGAGACGGAATCCCCAGTCGGTGTAGTGCGTGTCGGTCCGCTTGACCAGCGGATTCCTTCCCTCTCCCGTGGTGTCGGCGGTGACCAGGCGCTTGGGCAGACCGTCACGGCCGGTCCAGAGCCGCCAGGAGACCCTCCCCTTGCTCTTGCCGCCGATGGGGCGGCCCGAGATCGGGTTGACGAAGGCGCCCTTGGAGATCCGGCTCAGCTCCTTGTAGCTGACGGCGCCCCGGTAGAGGAAACCGCCGGAGACGGGATCGCTCGTCGAGCGCTTCAGCACGGCCCTCATCACGGACGGGTCGTACACGTCGATCGGCTGCAGGCTGACGTCCCGGGCCATGTCCCGGTTCATGAGTCCCCGGTGCTTGTTCGGGAACCGGATCCACTTCTTGCCGTCGGGAACCGGTCCGGGATAGTGCTCGGCGGCGTCGTACACGTCTTCGCCGACGCGGATCACCCGGTAGGGGACCGGTTTCTCGGACGGAGGCTCGCCGGGCTTGGGCCGGGAAAGGGCCCACCAGGTGAAGTCCGCGGCCACCGGGCCCGACGGGGCGAACTGGAGACTGCCCTTGATCCGGAACCAGTTCCCGGAGACCGTCGACTTCCCGTCGAAGAAGTATCGGCTGGTCTCGGAGATGCGGACGCCGTGCTCGTTCCGGAACTGCCGCTTGATCGCGCGCGCCGGATCGGAGGTGCCCGCCTGCGCGGCGGCGGGACTCGCGGTGACCGGTACGGACGCGATCAGTACGGCGACCGCCAGGGCAGCCCATCGTCTCATGAGGCATTCGTCCTTGTTCTTGAGCTTTTGAGGCATTCACCGGAAAGGCGAAGCTCGAAGGAGATGGTAACGATCGTGCTCCACCGGTGCCCGGTCCGGCAATCGATCTCGCGCTCGGAACCGTGTCCCTCGTCGTCTTAGGCGATCCGGCCACCGTCGACCTATAGGAAATGGGTCTTCACGATTCCTCCGCGAGCATGCGTCTCTTTCGAGAGTGATGCTCTCTGTTGTGGCAATCATGTCGTCCGCTCGAACGAGAGTCAAGAGCGGTGCTCTCTGTTTGGTGTGGTGATCTCGTTTGGGGGGTGGAGGTGTTCGCGCGAGAGGGGTGTCCTTCCCTGCGGGCCCGGGGGCGAGGGCTCGCCGTGCCCGGAGGGATCGCCCGGGGGGTCTTTTCCCGCACACCGGAACCGCATACTTCCGACATGTGGGGCATAACTCATAGAAAGCCCACCAAATCCCTACCTGAGGGGGAACGATGACCACAGCAGGAGCAGGGAAGACGGTTCAGGACATGATGCACCCGGACGCCCGGTGTATCGGCGAAGGCGACAGCCTGCGCACCGCCGCGCGGATGATGCGTGACCTGAATGTCGGCGCGTTGCCGATCTGCGGGGACGACGACAGGCTCAAGGGCATCATCACCGACCGTGACATCGTGATCAAGTGCTGTGCGGAGGGCAAGGACCTCGACCGGACCACCGCCTCCGAGCTCGCCCGCGGGCTGGTGTGGATCGACGCCCACAGCAGCGTCGAAGAGGCGCTGAACATGATGGAACAGCACCAGATCAAGCGTCTGCCCGTGATCGACAACCACCGCATCGTCGGCATGATCAGCGAAGCCGACCTGGCCAAGGAGCTGCCCGACGACAAGCTCGCCGAGTTCGTCCACCACGTCTACGGCCGCGTCTGACGGATCCGGTCATCGCGTCCGTTCTGCCGTGCCGGTGGCGAGTCCGGCCGGAGACGGACCGCCACGCCCCACTTCGCCGGGCCGCCACGCGCGGCCCGGCGGTGAGGTGGGCCGAGGAGCCGCCGAGGAGACTGCGGGGCGGGGTCGCCCCCGGGCCACCGCGGGTCTCCATCCCTGCGCCGCCCCCGTGATCCCTGTGCCGCCCCCGTGCTGTCCTCGCGCCGTCACCGTGTCGTCCCCCGTGGCGTGGTCTCGGGGCCGTGAAGAGTTCACCGTACCTTTGGCGATCTTTGCCTTATCTGACCTGATTTGAGCGGTGATTCTGATGGGTGTCCGCCCCCCTCGCATCCCCCGCAAGGAGGCCTCGTGCACACTTCACAGCGTCCCCGACCTTCCTGGACGGCACGGCTCACCGTCGTTCTCGTCGCCCTCACGTCCCTGATCGGCGTGGCCGGCGTCACCACCCCCGCCAACGCGTCGGTCTTCGCCTCCTGCACCATCTCCCGGTGCTCCGACGCGCGCTCGGTCAACGCGATCTGGGCCGGCAAGGGCTACCCCACCAGCAGCGGCTGGTACTCCTGGCCGGATGGCAAGTACAACTACACGGGCGGACGCTTCTACAACCGCGAGGGGCAGCTTCCCAGCGGCGCCACCTACTACGAGTACGACGTGTACTCCCGGGCGCAGGGCGCCGCGCGTGACGCGTACCGGATCGTCGTCAACCGCAGCACCGGCGTGACCTGGTTCTCGCCGAACCACTACACCGACTTCTACCGGCTCTAGGGACTCCCGCGGCGTCCGCCGCGCCGGGCCGGCGGTGTCCACCGGGGCCGGCGCGGGCGGTCGCGGGCGGGCGCGCGCCGGGCCGTGCTCCTCCAGTTCGTCGGCCAGGCCCTCCTGCTGGTCGGCCATGCTGATCAGCGCCGACCGCTCCGCGGCGTCGGTGGGTC